>RGZZ01000721.1 GCA_010028905.1 Pseudomonadota bacterium
ACCGCGAACATCTCGGTGCTGGTGCCGTCGCTCGACCGCTTCAGCGTGTACGTGGCGCGGGTCTTGATGCCGTACAGCCAGAGGTCGCCCTTGAACTCGTTCGAGTTCGGATCGACGTTGATGGGATCGGCGCCCTTGAAGCTCACCGAGATCTCGCCATTGGCCCACACCCAGATGGTGATGGGCACCTCAAGCACCCAGACGAACTTCGCGGTCACCGAGAACTTGAGCAGGTAGTTGTCCCACGTGTTGCTCTTCGAGCGCTCGAACACGGCTTTGCCCAGCTGCAGGGCGAAACCGATGCTCGAGACGGCCAGGGGCGAATACTTCGCAATGACGCTCTTCGCCTGAATGAGGAACAGACGCCGACCGAAGTTCAGCTCGGCCAGCGCCTCCATGAGCTTCACATTGATGATCCACACGCTCACGCTCACATCAGACGTGCCCGACAGCCCCCAGCTCTCAAGGCCCTGGTAGAACCACCGGGTGGCGCAATCGGCGTTGAGCGAGAGAACGCTGGCCAGACCGAGCTCGAGGACGAATGCGCACGCACCGTTGAGAATGAGGGGGCGCCCCCCATCGGCGGGAAAGTGCTCGAGATCGATGCCCTTGGGCGTGAGGCTCAGGATGGGCGGAACGATGTAGAACTTGAGGCTCTTGGGAACCACGTCGCTGTGCAGGCGGAAGCGGAAATAGAGCTTGCTGGTGTAGCGCACCAGAACCGAGATGGCCTCGTTGCCCACGGTCATGTAGTCGGTGAACTTGAAGACGAACCCATCGCCGAGCTGCAGCTCGAGCCCTGGAACCTGGGTGCTGGCCTCGAACAGCACGCCGCTGTAGCGATCGGTCTCGGTCTTCTGCGTGCCCAGCAGCGCGTGATAGAGATTGACGTTGCTGCCGCCGAAGTTCAGGTAGATCCCCACCGACCCTATGCCGAGCAGCCGATAGCGGCCCAGCTTCGCATCGAGCACCTGGCCGAGCTCGTTCTCGTTGGCCTGCAGCCACTGCCCCACGGCCTCCTGGCCGAAGATGCGAAACGGCTTGACGCCCCCCTTGTATGTTCCGGTGAAGAACCAGTACCCCTTGTCCTCTTCGCCATGACCGTTCTCTGCCTCGACCGCGCGCTTTCCCCAGAACGCCTTCTTCTGCTCGAGCCGGGGCGCCGCGTCGAGGGCCAGCGAAGACAGCTCGTTCGTGAAGTACGACTTCACGTTCACATAGCGGGTCTGCCACGACAACGTGCCCCCGCCGATGTCGACCTTCTCCCCCACCAGCGGGGCGTTCCGCGCATAGACGCGCATGGCCGGGTCTCCCAGCACCACGTAGCCCATGGGCACGCGCGCCGCCCACGTTCGTGGTGCGGTCATGCGCAGGCGCATGGGATTGACCTGCCCGGAGGCTTCGAGCAGCTGCGATCCCGGATGAGACACCAGCCCTTCCAACAAGCGCCTCGGTTCTGCCTGGGCGATCTGATCCGGCACGAAGGCCTGCGCCGTCAGCGGGTCTTGTCCCTCCGCCGCGCGCATCCAGGCCGTGGCCGACATCTGCACGGCGAAGATGCCGACGTGGGCCAATGGGTACATCGGCGCCCCCCCCGTGCGCAGCGCGGTCGAGAGCAGAGACAAAGAGACATCCGGCGCGCATTCCGAACCCAGCTCCGCATCACAAGCGCGAGAGACCGTGCGCCAGGTGCGACCCCCGTCTGCCGCGTGCAGCACGGGGCCAGGCGCAGCGGTCCTCCCCTCGCCGCCCGACGCCGACACCGCACCCGGGGAGGCGGCCTTCGCCCCAGGCTTCCCAG
>RGZZ01000722.1 GCA_010028905.1 Pseudomonadota bacterium
CCCGCCACGTGCGTGCTACCATGGGGCGGTCATGCAGGTGTCGTCGTCCCCGCGCTGGGGTGTTCTGGTCTACAGCTCGGCTTCCCCCGACATCGAGCCCGCCTGTCGCGCGAGCTTCGAGGAGGTCGTGCGTGCGCATCCCGCCGACGGTGTGTCCGTGGCCGGGTGGCTCGGCACCACGGGCTCGGTTCGCCAGACCTCTCCCCAAGGGGACAACGTGCGCCCCCCGGTCGACATGTCCCGACCGGAGGCCCTCGAGTCGTTCCTGCGCTGGGGAATGAAGGCGGTGCCCGCCGAGCGTTATGTGATCGTACTGGGCGGGCATGGGTCGGGGTTCATGGGGGCCGTGATGGACAGCAGGCGGCAGCGCATCATGGCACCGCAAGAGATGCGAGAGGCCCTCGAGCGAAGCGGCATGAAGGCCGACGTGCTGGTGCTCAACGCCTGTCTCGAGGCCAATGTCGAGGTCGCGGCCGAGCTCGCGCCTCGCGCGTCGATGCTGGTGGCGAGCCAGGGGCTTCAGAAAGGGCTGGGCCTTCCCCTGGGACAGGTGGTCGAGGGGTTGCGTGCCGACATGCGTCCCGTCGAGGCGGCCCGTCTCGTGGTCGATGCGTCGGCGGGCGTGCCGGCGCGTTCGCCCGTCGTCTCTGCGGTTGATGAGGCCCAGGTCGCGTCGGTGATGCGCGCCCTCGACCGCCTCGGGGCGAGCCTTCTCGACGATTCGGTCGCGCTCTCCGCCGCGCGCGAGATCGCGGCCGCTCTTCCGGACTTTCGCGAGCTCCCGCGGGATCGCCCCCTGGTCGACCTGAAGGACATCCGCACGCTGGCGCAGCGCCTGGCCACCGATGCGCGCCTGCGCTCGACGGCCACCGCCGAGGCGGCGGCGGCCCTTGACGCGGCGGCCGATCAGGCCGTGGTGGCGCGCACCCAGGGCGACGGGTCGGCTCGAGACGCGTGGGGGCTGTCTGCCTATCTTCCCACGAAGCCGCTCCCCTACGACTGGGTGAACCGTCAGTACGATCGCCTCACGCTGTCGGCGCAGGCGCCCCACTGGCACGCGGCGATGGCGAGCCTTTCAGGGGCGTGAGCTTCGCGCCTCTGGCTTGCGCTTCAAGAGCGGCATGCACTTCGTGGGCCTACGGCTTACGGCCCCCGATCACGAACGAGGTGCGCGACTGCGCCCAGGCCCGCGCGTCGAAGGGGCCCGCTCGGTTTGACGCGGCGGAGATGGCGGTGATCTGCACCTGCACCGGGCCACCCATGAAGATGCCGGCGGGAATGGTCACGCTGGTCTGATCGAGGGGAAGCACGATGTTGTTGCGCATCGACCAGTCGACGCCGTGGCGCTCCCACAGGTCGCAGCGCCACGCGCTCTCCCAGAGCACGGTGCGCCCGTCTCCGCCGCGCGCGGTGGCGACGACGCAGTAGGCCGTGGCGCGGGGTACAGGCGCCCATGCGATGGCGAGGGGGCGTCCGAAGTCGACCTTCCCGTCCAGCGGATGGCTCAGGGTGAGCGGATCGAGGAAATCGTTCGTGGGTCCCACCGTGACCCTGGTCTCCCCCGCGTACGACACGCGCGCACGGTACTCGCCGCGTCCGGAGGCGGAGACATCGATGGCGGCCAGGCGCGCCGGATCGGCCAGCCCCGTGGCCCCCTCGCTGTAGCGCAGGCTCGAGCGCGTGCGCCATCTGCGCGTGCGGGGCTGGCCCGCGGGAACCGAGCTGCCGACCCCCCAGTAGACGATGGCGTCAAGCTCTGAAGGCGGGGCGGCGGCGTCGACGTTCACCAGGGATACCGGA
>RGZZ01000723.1 GCA_010028905.1 Pseudomonadota bacterium
CCCTGCCCCTCTCACGTCACGGCCTGCTGGGCGGAGCCGTGCTCGCCTTCGCACGCAGCCTGGGAGAGTTCGGCGCCACCACCAGGGTGGCGCCGAACTCTCCCAGGCTGCGTGCGAAGGCGAGCACGGCTCCGCCCAGCAGGCCGTGACGTGAGAGGGGCAGGGTGATCTCGGTGAATACCGACCACTCATTGCGTCCCAGCACGCGCGCGGCATTCTCGAGCGCGCCATCGATGCCGTCGAAGGCGGCCTTGGTCGTCCAGACCGCAAGCGGAAGGGAGACCACCACCGACGCCGCCACCGCCGCCCAGCGCGTGAAGGGGAGGCTCACGCCGAAGGGGGCCAGCGCGGCCCCCACAAGGCCGTGCCGTCCCAGCAGGTCGAGCAAAAAGAAGCCGGTGACCACGGGCGGCAGCACCAGGGGCAGGTTCACCACGGCCGACAGAAGGCTCTTGCCCGGAAGGGCCGAGCGGCTCAGCAGCCACGCCAGCGCCACGGCCAGCGGCATCACCAGAACCGTGCTCATGGCCGCGATCTCGAGCGAGAGAAGAACGGGGCCCGCGATGGCGTCGCTCACGGCAGGGGCTCCATGATGGGCTCGAAGCCGTGGGTCCGTGCCGCCTCGCGACCGCGCGGGCTGGCCATCAGCGCCAGCACCGCGGCGGCGCCCTCGCGGTTGTCGGCCTGGCGTGGAACCACGGCGACATACACGATGGGGGCGTGGCTGTCGTCGGGCAGGCGGGTCACGACCCGCAGGCGCGTGGCCTCGCTGCGGCTGTCGGTCTCGTACACCACGGCGGCGTCGACCTCACCGCGCGCGGCCCAGCCGAGCACGACCCGCGCATCGGCGCCGAGCACCCGACGACCGTCGAGGGCGCTCCAGAGGTCGAGGTGGCGAAGCGACTGCTCGGCGTAGCGGCCGGCCGGTACGATGCGGGGGTCTCCCAGGGCAAGCCGACCGCGCTGTCGCAGGTCATCGAGTGCGCGCACCGCGCCATCGACGGGGGCCACGACCACGAGGTGGTTGCGGTACAGAGACACCCCGGTCTGCTTCTCCGCCAGACCTTGTTGTACGAGGGTTCGCGCGTCTTCCATGGACGCCGAGACGAAGAGGTCGGCGGGAGCGCCGTGGGCGATCTGCGCGCGGGCCTGCGACGACGCGGCGAACGAGCACCGCACCTCGAGCCCGTTGTCGTGCGCCGCGCGGGTCACCTCACCCATCAGATCGACGAGGCTGGCCGCGGCCAGAACCTTCACGGTCGCAGAGGGGTGGCGTACACACGAAGCGGAGAGCAGCAACGCTAGCGTCGCCATGGCGAGAGAGACGGAGGGGAGGGGTTTCACCGCGCTCAGGACGGTTCGTTCGCGCCCCCGCCCGCGGGGTTCTTCTCCGGGTGCTCGCGCGCCAGGAAGTCTTCGATGAAGGCGTGCAGGCGCTCACATGCCGCGGGGTCCGGGTCGACGAACCGAACGCCGCTGATGAAGCGCTGGGTGAACTCGAAGTTCTTCGACTCTGACCAGACCCTGAGGCCGTTGAAGTTCAGCGACTCGGTGTCGGTGAGGTGCACCTCAACCCCTACCGCTCTGTCGCTCGGAAGGGCTTTGTCGGTCATGACGCGCATGCCGTGCCCGCCGATGGTTACGCCGAGGATGTGCGCGAAACGGGTGCCCTCGATGTCACACTCGAGATCGCCTGGGCTGAGCCGGGCTTCGCTGCGTCGATCGTCTTCGCCAGGTGGAGCCACTGCGGCCTCCTCTCGGACTGCACCGGTGTGCTCGGTGACAGCGCGCCGCGTCA
>RGZZ01000724.1 GCA_010028905.1 Pseudomonadota bacterium
AGCGGGGCGAGCGCGAGAGATGTCGAACGTCTGACGACCATGGAACGCCTGCGCGCCCTCGATCGTCGGGTGCTCGTCATCGCGCTGCTGCTGGTCCCCACGCTGTGGTGGGGACCCGATCTGCTCTGGCCCTATCGCAGGGTGGTCAACCTGGGTGCGCCTGGTGAGACGGTGGCGGTGCTGGGCGACAGCATCCCCGCGGGGTTCGGTGACACCGTGGGGACGGAGCGCGCGTGGCCCACGCTGGTGGCGCAGCGCCTGCACCTGACGGTCGTCAACCAGAGCGTGGCGGGCGACACCACCGACCGAGGGCTGGCGCGTCTCGACAGCGTTCTCGACACCCATCCGCGACTGGTCGTCGTCGAGCTCGGAGGCAACGACATGATGTCACGGGCCGGCGCGGACCACATGCGCGCAACCCTCGACGCAATCTTCGAGCGCATCCAGCAGCGGG
The DNA here is from genome assembly GCA_010028905.1 of Pseudomonadota bacterium. Lineage (NCBI taxonomy): Bacteria > Pseudomonadati > Pseudomonadota > Pseudomonadota bacterium. The sequence goes on from RGZZ01000724.1 coordinate 455, forward strand.
GGGCCATGGTGATGTACGTCTCGGTCCCCTCTCCCCTCTCCACGACCTACCCCTCGGCCTGGAGCGCCGCGTGCGAACGTCGCGGGGTGTGGCACGTCAGGAACGTGCTCGACGGCGTGTTCGGCGTGCCGTCGATGATGTACGACTCCATCCATCCCAACGCGGAAGGACACGCGCACATCGCCGAGCGAATGACGCGAGAGATCGAGGGCCTGCTTCGGGCCGCCGACCGCCAGCGCGGCACGCATTGAGATCGATGCCCTGGTCGCGCAGGATCTCCCTTTCCCATTTCGAGAATCAAGACATCGAATGAGACAGGAGGCGACTCCCATGCGCAACCGCAGGCTCGATGAGATCGAGCTCGTCGCCATCGACACCGAGACCACGGGGCTCTACGCCATCAGCGGCAGGCTGCTCGAGATCGGAGCCGTGCGCTTCACGCTCGATGGCAGCGTGCGCGCAGAATATCAGCAGCTCATCAACCCCGGCGAACCCATCGCGCCCGAGATCCAGCAGATCAATCGCATCTCCGACGAGATGGTGGCCGAGCAGCCGACGGTCGAACAGGTGCTGCCCACGCTGGTCGACTTCCTCGAATCAGACAACACCCTGGTGATGGCGCACAATGCAGCCTTCGATCTCAACTTTCTGGGCGCCGCGTTCTCGAAGTGCGGCATCGCCCTGCCCGTGCTCGACACGCTGGCGCTTGCGCGGCTGCTGCTGCCCCGTGCGCCCAACCACAAGCTCGAGACGCTCTGCACCGTTCTCTCGCTCCCCCGGGGAACCCACCGCGCCCTGGCCGACGCCCACGCCGTGCGGGCCCTCTTCCTCGCACTGGCGCAGACCCGGCCCGATGTGCAGACCCTCGAGCAGCTGCACCAGCTGACACCGCTGCTCGGCTTCGCCGACGGCGATGTGGTGCCCATCGAGGCTCCGCCGGGCTTCGAGGCGCTCGCGCTTGCGATGGAAGAGCGACGAATCGTCACCATCGTCTATGACGGCGGATCGAAGGGCATCGCGCCCCGCCCCGTCACCCCCATCTCGCTGCTGCGCAGCAACGGCGCATCGTTCCTGCTCGCCCGCTGCGAGCTCGAAGGGCGCGACAAGCAGTTCCGCCTCGACCGGGTTCGCGAGGTGCGCTGAGAGGTTCGAACCGCCCCCCCCACCCGCCAGCCACGAGGCACAAGCGACGAAGGCTGGGGGTGCGCAGACAATACTCCCACCATGCCTGGGGGTGCGCAGACAACACTCCCATCGCAAGTGGGGGTGCGCAGACAACACCCCCACCGTGCCTGGGGGTGCGCAGACAACACTCCCATCGCAAGTGGGGGTGCGCAGACAA
>RGZZ01000725.1 GCA_010028905.1 Pseudomonadota bacterium
TCGAGCCCGATGTCACGCAGCCGACGGTCGGCCGTGATGGGGCCCACATCGATGACGGTGACCTCGGAGAGCGCGGTCTTGACAAGGTCGACGAATTCGGGCGTGAGGGGCGGCTGGGCGTCCATGCGAGATTCCTTCCGTGCGTTGCCGGGACGAAGATTCCCGGGTACAAAGGAACCTCCTGCAACTGCGACGAAACCGCTTCGCGCACAAGCCCGTCGGCACACCACACCCTGCCGGGTCGACTGCCTGGGCCAAGTCGAAAGGAGACTCTCTCACCCATGCTCCGACACGAAGTCGAGGCCAAGCTGCGCGAGATGGCCAGCAAGGACCCGGAGTTCCGCAAGAAGCTCATCGCCGACCCCGCGGGCACCATCACGTCGACCCTCGGTATCGAGCTCCCCAAGACCCTGAAGCTGCGCGTCATCGAAGAGGCGCCGAACGAGGGCATCCTCGTGCTGCCCCCTACCTCGTTCGAGCTCAGCGACGACCTTCTCGAGGCCGCCGCGGGCGGGTACTAGCGCTTCAGATCGGTCTCGATCGGCGGTACGTCGTTCGGATCGTGCCAGGCCGGAACCCCCCAGAGATACTGGGCGCGCGGGCGTCTCACCGTCGGGAACAGCTCCCGGTAGTATGCGGTGAGGCGCTCGTTTGCTTCCGGCGCGCGCAGATCACCCGCGGCCTCGCGCCACTCGGCCACCGTGGTGAAGCGCTCGTCGAAGCGCTGCGTCAGCACCGTCGCCGGGGGCGGCTCGACCGGCTCGGCGTCATCGAGGGCCCGCTTGATGTGCTCGAGCGAGTACTCGCCGGCACGAGCCAGGTAGTCTTCGGCGTCATCCGGATGCATGTGGCACGCATAGACCATCCAGTCGGGCTGCATGCGCTTGAGCAGCAGTCGAAATCCGCCGCGAAAGGGCTGAGGCCCCATCGGGTCAGACTTGCCAGACGGGAAGAGCAGGGCGAAGCCCCCCTGCGCCATGCGCTCGATGCCCCCCTGAACGAAGCCACGGGCGCCATCGAGATCGTCAGAGACCCACTGCACCCGCTCACCGCCGATGACGTTCTTCACCACGTCGGCGCCGCTGCCGCTGGCAAACACGATGCCGTCGTCACGGCGCTCGAGCAGGCGCATGCAGAGCAGCGGCTCGAGCCCTCCGGCGCGGTTGCAGATCATGAGGCCCGGCGTGGCATTGACGCGATCGCGCATCTCGGCGAAGCCGTCGCGGCCACGGGCGACCCAGTCGACCTCGATGTGGTTGCGACGCAGCCAGCGATCGCAGAGGAAGTGCAGCCGACGCAGGTTCTCGTACATACGCTGACGTGGTTTGGCGAGGCGCGGCGTGCGTCCCTCCCGCGGACGCGACGCACGCCGCGGCGGGCCTGCCGCGATGCCTCCGTCTGCCGCGCGCGATCAAGTCGTGACTGCGCTCGCAACAGGAATGCACTTCCGGCGCGCGAATCAGCGTCTCTCTCGCGCCACGGCCTCGCCGTCATCGCCACAGCCTCTACCAGGAGACCCGCCCGTGAAGCTGCTCATCGCCGCCTGCTGGGGCACCGCCCCCCTGCATACCGCTCCCCCCGTGGTCGAACGGGCCAAAGCCCTCGCGCTGGCCTTGATGGCACGCGGCCACGAGGTTCTGCTGCACTGCGCTGAAGCGCCCCAGAGCTTCTCGGTCGAGGGGGCCGTGGCCGTGCGCGACGAGGTCGACCTGTCGCCCTGGATTCCACCCACCCCGTTCACCCAGCGGCTCACCAACCTGGGCGCCGAGCGCGTCATCGT
>RGZZ01000726.1 GCA_010028905.1 Pseudomonadota bacterium
GCGAAGCTGTCGGCCAGCGTCTCGATGCGGCGCAGCAGGGTGAGGTCGGTCTTGCAGTTCGGGCACTGCAGCGCGGTGGACGGCACGTCTTCGAGGGGGCAGACCGGGCACTTCGTGGTGGCGTTCATTGCGGCTCCTGCGAAGAATGTTTATTGGGCGCGGCTCTGGCCCCTGCGTTTCGTGGAGCGAATCACGGGTTCTTGCCAGTTTTGGGGACTGCCCTGCGCTCTGGCGCTCGCTTTTTTGGGGGGGCGCGCACGTTTTGATCCCCGATTCAGGGATCGCAGTTCGAAATGATCCCTGCGTCAGGGATCATGTCTCGGGTTGATCCCCGATTCTGGGATCAGACGTTTCGAGAGGGCAGGGGAGCGGGGGGCGTCTCTCTCTCGTCGCCGCGGGTGGGGGTCTCCCGCGAGCGACTCGTCACCACGCGGGAGCAGAGCGGGGGACCCTCGGCCGCGAGTCTCGCAGAGCAGAGCGGAACGCCCCCAACCGCATCCGAGCCCCGCAGGCCAGTCTGACCAACACACCGTGCCCCGCGTTCGAGTTCACGCGGCCGGCGGCGTATCCCGCTCGAGGGCATCGACGCGTGCTGCGAGCCCTCGTACTTCGATCTTGAGGGCATTCACATCTTCGACGTAGCCGTATATCGCGGTTCCCACGTTCTCGCGATGGCGGTTCAGGTCGTCAGCCACCCTGGCCATGCTCTGATCGAGGGTGTGCTCGTGGCGCAGGAGTGTCTGGCCGGTAACCGTCGCGGCCGAGTGGAGGTGCGCCAGGGATTGCGTGGCGTTAGCAGCACCTGCTTGCAGTCTGCTGGTTGCCGATTGCAGGTCGGCAATCGCCGCTTGCATATCCGCCATCGCCCCTTGCTGCTGCGCACCAGCCCCCTGTAATTCTTCGATCGCCGCTTGCTGCTGCGCAAGCGAGGCCCGCATCTCTTCGCGATGCCCACGCAGGTCGGCACGCAAGGTGTCGAAGTGCTTCTGTGTTTCGGTGGCCATCTGGTCGAGGGCTTTCTTGAGCTTTTCCATGTCGTGAACGCCTCCGCATGTTGACTTGGGGCTGAGCCCCATCGCAAGCGTACCTCGCTCATGTTAACGCATCGTTGCCAGCAGGTAAACCCTTTAGAAACGCGATGTGAACATCGCTCGATCACAGACGCCCGCGCAATGTTTCCCACGGCCCCGTTGCCGCATATGTCGCCCCTGCCCCCGCAGCCATTGTTTCCGCCCCCGCAGCCTCGCGATGCACTGAGGCAGACCAGGGCGCTCTGCACGAGGCTCGCCCAGGCGAAGGCAGTGCGCGAAGGTGGCATCAGGTGCCCTGTCCGAAGGCTCGGTCCTACGGAGTTCGTGGGGGTTCGTTGGGTGGCGACCCCGGAAGTCTTGTCAGGGGTTCGTTTGTTTTGAGGACGAATCGGGGTGGGCTGTGGGGCGACGCGCCAGGTGCTGGGGCTATCGGGCGTGGTGTGGGTGGCGTCGTATGGTGTTGTGCGATTTTCCGCGCGGAAATAGATGGCGTCAGTCTTTTCCGGCGTCGTACAGCGGGCGTTGTGACAGCCCTGGCTGTCACGTGACACCTCCAGCTGTCACACCGCGGCGATGTGACGGCCCTGGCTGTCACGTGACACCGCCAGCTGTCACATCATGCTTGACTTGGGTCGCAGGCCACGCAGCGGCCTTTGCCCCGAGCTTATCCTCGATTTCACCTCGCCCCCTCGCCCTCGTCCCCGTCCCCGTCCTCGAAAGAAACATCCGATTGGCGAGGGTC
>RGZZ01000727.1 GCA_010028905.1 Pseudomonadota bacterium
TGTCGGAACAACACCAACAAACACGACAGAGTTCCTCGTCTCGGGTTCTTCAACTGCATCTGACAAGGTTATGCTCGTCAAGGCAGGAATCTCAACTCAGACGGGTGCACTCATCGATGCACAGAACAGTGCAGGAACCTCAGTCTTCATCGTTTCGAACACTGGTATCAGCGGTTCGCTCACGAAGCTCACTGATGGTACAAGCTACCTCGTCGCAGGCTCGGGAGTCTCTGTCACAACAGGGTCTAACGGAGCAGTAACGATTGCCTCGACGGCAAGCGGCGCATCGTTCGTTGCCGGATCTGATACACAAATCCAGTTCAACGACGGTGGAACCTTCGGCGGAGATGCAGGTCTCACATACAACAAGACGACAGATACGCTCACAATTGCAGGCGACCTCGCAGTCAACGGTGGAGATATCACGTCTTCTGCAACAACGTTCAACCTCCTCAACGGAACTGTTACAACCCTCAACCTTGCAGGCGCTGGAACAGACATCAACGTTGGTTCGAACGGTGCTGGATCTCTCTATCTCAAGAACGCTGCAGTTTACATCAGCGGTACTTCGGTACACGCAGGTGCATCGACCTTCAACGGCAACGTCACCCTCGGTGACGCATCCGCTGACACGGTGACAGTCAATGGAACAACGACCTTCGCAGGCGCCGCTGTTACCACGACATTTGCTGGTAACTCACAGGTTGGCGGTCTCCTAGGCGTCACAGGATCGGCTGGCTTCAACGGCAACGTCACCCTCGGTGACGCAGCTGCTGACACAGTGACGGTCAACGGAACGACAACATTCGCTGGCTCGAGCGTTACAACGACCTTCGCCGGTGACGTTGCAGTCAATGGCGGTGATATGACATCGTCGGCCACAACGTTTAACCTCCTTAACAGCACAGTCACAACTCTCAACGTCGGCGGCGCTGCAACAGCAGTTGCCATCGGAGCTTCGACAGGACAGACTGCAATTAAGAACGCCCTCATCGTCACGGGCAGCACAATTCTTGGAGATTCAGCTACGGACACGCTCTCTGTGAGTGGACCCGCAACCTTCAGCCAGGGACTCAGTGGTTCACTCACCAAGCTCTCTGATGGAAGCAGCTACCTCATTGCAGGAACCAACATCTCGCTCGTTACAGGATCGAACGGCGCTGTTACAATCAGCACACAAGCTGACATAACAGACGTCACAGCTGGAAACGGTCTCACAGGTGGTGGAAGCACAGGGTCAGTTACGCTCACCGTCGACGACAGCAAGGTTGCAATGATCAGCGGATCGACCTTCACAGGTGCTGTGAAGTTCAACGCAGGTCTTAGCGGTTCTCTCACCAAGCTCACAGACGGTACGAGCTACATTGTTGCAGGTAACAACGTTACCGTCACGACCGGCTCGAACGGCGCTCTCACGATCGCAGCATCGATGAACGCAGGATCTCTCGTCGCCGGTGTCGACACAACAACAAGACCACGGATACGCTCACGGGTGTCACCGGATCGTTCTTTGCGCTCAGCACAACCGGAAACTCTTCTGTCGGAGGAGCTCTCACGGTTACAGGTGCTTCTTCACTTAATGGAAACGTTACAGTGGGTGATGCATCAGCTGACACAGTCACAGTCAACGGTACGACAACCTTCGCCGGAGCCGCTGTCACAACAACCTTCGCAGGCAACTCGCAGGTTGGCGGTCTCCTCGGCGTCACTGGCTCAGCTGGATTCAACGGCAACGTCACCCTCGGTGACGCAGCTGCTGACAC
>RGZZ01000728.1 GCA_010028905.1 Pseudomonadota bacterium
GAGCCCGCCGAACCCGTGCCCCGCTTTCGAGGCGACGCAGCCCACCCTGTGAACCACGGCGCCCTGTGCGCGCGCGGAGCCGCTGCCACCTTCGAGGTCTCCTCGCGCGAGCGGCTGCTCACCCCTTTGAGGCGCGCGCCAGGCCAGCGCGAATGGACGACGATCGCGTGGGATGAAGCCCTCGACATCGTGAGCCGCGGCCTGCTCGACGCCCGCGCGCGCACCTTCGACGCAGCGCGCGCCGCAGCCACGGGAATCGGCTTCTTTGGCGGCGCCACCGCCATGAACGAGGAAGTCTGGCTCTTCGTGCGACTGGCCCGCATGCTCGGCGTGCTCGATCTCGATCACCAGGGACGATCCTGCCACGCCGCCACCACCGCCGCCCTCGGCGCCACCCTCGGCATCACGGGGGCCACCCACGACTGGGCCAGTCTGCTCGACGCCCGCAGCATCGTCATCATCGGCGCCAATCCCGCCGATGCCCATCCCATCGCGGCGCGCTACCTGCACGGCGCGCGGGCGCGCGGCGCGAGGGTGACCGTGATCGACCCCCGCGCCTCACGCACGGCTCAGGGGGCAGACCTTCACCTCTCCCTGCGTCCAGGCACCGATCTCATGCTGCTCTGCGGACTCATCAACCAGCTGCTGGCACGACAGCGCGAAGACACCGCCTGGCTCGAGCAGCGCAGCGACGCAGGCTTCCTCATCGACGCCGCTGCTGAGCTCAACGCGGAGAACGGTCGATTCGGCGGATGGGATACGTCTCGGCGAGGCTACGACACCCGGGTCTGGTCGTACCGCGGCCAGGGGCACCTGACCGACGCAAGCTCGGTGCTGAGCGCGCTACGGCGGCACTTCGCGCGCTACACCGAGGCGATGGTGTGCGCGGTGACTGGCCTCAATCCCGACGACGTGCGCGCCCTGGCCGATCGGGTGTGCGACACCGGTCCCACCGCCGTGATCTTCTCGATGGGGGTGACCCAGCAGCTCTCGGGTGTGGCAACGGTGCGGGCCGCCGCGATCCTGCAGGCGCTGCTGGGGAACCTCGAGCGTGCGGGCGGCGGGCTGTATCCCATGAAGGGGCACGCCAACATCCAGGGGGCCACCGATCTGGGCGGGCTCTACCACCACCTACCGGGCGCCATCCCCGCGCCCACCGTCGACGAGCCGGATCTGGAGGCCTACGCGGCGCGCTACGGCGAAGCGCCCGCGCGTCATCTGCGCCGATTGCTGCGCGTGTGGGCTGCTGACAGGGCAGAAGCCGCCTACACGCGCCTGCCCAAGCGACGCGACGGCGATCATCACTCGCTGCACGCGGCGCTCGCCCGCGGTGATCTCGAGGTGGTGATGCTGCTCGGGCAGAACCCGGTGCACGGCAGCGGCAATCCCCGCGCCGTCGAGCAGGCGCTGGGCAGGCTGCGGCTGCTGGTGAGCATCGACCCGTTCATCAACGAGACCGCACGCTTCTGGGAACGCGTCCCCGGCTGCGCCACCGAGGTGCTGGCGCTGCCCTCGGCCATGTTCGCTGAGAAGCCAGGCAGCCGCACAAACGCCTGCCGGCGGGTGCAGTGGCAAAATTCCTGCCTCGCGCCGCGCGGCGACTCGCGCCCCGACGGGGTGATGCTGCGCGATATCTGGACGCGGATCGCGGTGGGGCTGCAAATGGGGCGAGACGAGGGAGCGGCAAGCGTGGGGGCGCCTGATGATGCAGAATCAACAGACACCCTCTATCGCAGGCTGCACCGCGAGATCACCGCGGG
>RGZZ01000729.1 GCA_010028905.1 Pseudomonadota bacterium
CCCCTTCACCGTGCTGGTGCAAGACGTGAACGGCACCACGGTGAGCGGGGCGACCAACGCCATCACCATCGCGCTCGACCCCAGCACGCCCAACGGCGTGCAGCTGTTCGGCACCCTGCAGGTGAACGCGGTGAACGGCGTGGCGACCTTCAGCGACGTGCACGTCACGCCGGCCGGCGCCGGATTCGTGCTGGCGGCCAGCGCCACGGGCCTGACCGCAGACACGAGCGCCACCTTCGAGGTGAACCCGCTCGCGGCGGCCTTCGCCACCCTTCGCCGCGACTTCACCGAGGGCCGGGCCCAAAACCCTACGCTCTGGTTCAACGAAGACGTCGACACCTTGACCCACGGGCACTTCACGAACAGCGGCCACCTCGACCTGGTGGCCACCAACTCGAGCGGAACCGCCGTCACCGTGCTCCTGGGCAACGGCGATGGAACCTACCAGGCGCCCATATCGCTTCCCCTTGTCAATCAGCACCCGGTCGACGTCGTTGCCGCCGACTTCAACGGTGACGGCTTCGACGACCTGGCGGTCGGCTGCGACCACGGGTTTCCGGCCGCGGTCAACATCCTGCTGAGCAACGGCAACGGCACCTTCAAGGGGGTAACCACCGTCAGCACCTGGGTGCGCCCCACGGCCCTGGCCGTGGCAGACCTGGGTGACAAGCATCAGAGCCTGGTGATCGCCGGCCGCGACGGAAACCAGAGCGGCAACCCGCCCGACGCCTCGGTTCTCGTCTTGCGCGGCAACGGCGATGGCACCTTCGCCACCAACGCTCCGGTACTGACCTTCGCTCCCTACAGCGTGCGCGACGTGGTCGTCGGTCCGCTCACCCCGAGCGGCAACGTCGACATCGTCGCGGTGGGTCAGGGCGGCATCTCGGTGATGCTAGGCAACGGCGACACAACGTTTGCCGCCCCGATGAACTACGCGGTGACAGGCCTCTCCCCGGTCTGCGCCGCCCTGGCCCCCCAGCAACAGGGCGCGCCGCTCTCGCTCTACGTTGCCGACAGCGCCAAGCACGTCAGCGTGCTCGCAGGCAACGGTGACGGCACGTTCAATGCCCCGCAGAACCAGAGCATCCCTGGCAGCCCCAGCTTCAACATCGCCGTGGGCGATTTCGACGGCGACAAGGTCGCCGATGTGGTGGTCGGAACCCAGAGCGCCGGCGTGGGAAGCGTCGTCGTGGTGCAGGGAAACATCGCCAACGGCTTCAGCGGTCAGACACAGTCCATTCCCGCGTCTGGCCAGTCCGCGAAGTCGGTGGTGATGGCCGACCTCAACCAAGACGGCAAGGTCGATCTCGCCAGCCTGAGCGGTCGCACGGTCTCGTACCCAGGCGGTCCCTCCACCACCCATCCCCTGCTGGGGGGCGTGGTGAGCGTCTTCCTCAATCCCGTGAGCGGCCCGGCCAGCGTCGTCGTCCCCAGCGACACCAACGATCAGGCGAGCGCCGATCTCGATGGCGACGGCGCTCCGGAGATCGTGACCACCTACCCCGCCAACAGCCTGGTGAGCGTCTTGCACGGCAACACCGACGGCTCGTTCAGCGCGCTGGCGAACATCAGCCTGCCCGGCGCAGCCCCGTCCGGCGTCAAGGTCGGCGACTTCAACAACGACGGCAAGCCCGACCTGGCGGTCCAGCTGTCCCTCCAGAGCAAGGTCGCCGTGCTCCTCGGCAACGGCAATGGCACCTTCCAGGCGCCGCAGAACCTCAGCGTGCCCGTCTCGGGCAAC
>RGZZ01000730.1 GCA_010028905.1 Pseudomonadota bacterium
TCCGCTTCGAGGCGAGACACGAGGAAGGCCGTGAACCAGAGCGCAACAGCAGAGGGCCGCGAGGGTGCCGTCGAGACGACCGCGTCTGCGTCAGAGGCCACCCCCTTTCCCGTTTCGGCCGTGCGCGGCCGAGACTCGGTTCGTCGGCTCGCCAGCAAGGCCGTGCAGGTGTGCGCCTTCATCGGCGCCGACGCTCTCGCGCTTGCACTGGCCTTCCTCCTGGCCCACCTCGTGCGCATCCACGTGCTGCCACGGTACATCTCGCGCCTCGATGAGGCGGCGCTGACCCTGGGAGACTACGCCCGCCTGTCGTGGGTCTCTCTCATCTATCTCGTCTTCTACGTGCGCGAAGGGCTCTACGTGCGTCGCCGACCTTTCTGGGTCGAGGTGCGCCATCTCTACATCGCCATCTTCCTGGCGACGGGCTTCTTCCTGGCGGCCCTCACCGTCACCCGCGCGTCGACCCTCGTCTCGCGCACCACCATCGCGGTCATGACGCTGCTGCTGCTCGCGCTCGCGCCCACCACCCGCTACATCGTGAAGGCCTCGCTCTACCGGCTCGGCCTCTGGCGCAAGCGCATTCTGATCCTGGGGGCGACGCCCACGGCCGAGCTGCTGTCGCACAACCTCGCACGAGACCCGTTCCTCGGCTACGACGTCACCGGGTTCCTCGACGACGACAAGGGCGTGGGCACGCCCTTCGGCGGCCACGCGGTTCTCGGTCCGCTCGACGCCCTGCCCGAGCAGCTCGAGCGCACGCGCAGCTCCGACGTGCTGGTGGCGCTGTCGGCCATCAGCCGCGATCAGCTGCAGCGCGTGGTCAGCCTCTGCGAGGCCTGCACCGAGAGCGTGCGCCTGGTGCCGGACGTGCTGGGCTTCGGTCTTGCCGGCACCGAGATCGAGATGGTGTCGCAGGTGCCCATCATCTCGCTCAACTACAACCTTCGCAAGCCCTGGAACATCGCGCTCAAGGTCGCCTTCGATCGGGCGGCCGCCCTTGTCGCCCTCATCATCCTCTCGCCGCTCCTGGCGCTCACCGCCCTTTTCATCGCGCTCGAGACCGGCGGCCCGGTCTTCTTCTCGCAGCGCCGCGTCGGCCCGGGATACGGCTTCCAGTGCTTCAAGTTCCGCACCATGCACCGCGACGCCGACGCCCGCCTGCAGCAGTACCTCGAGGCCCATCCGGAGCATGTTGCCGAGTACGAGACCTATCGCAAGCTGCGCGGTCACGATCCCCGGGTCACTCGCGTGGGCGCGCTCCTGCGCCGTACGAGCATCGATGAGCTCCCCCAGCTGTGGAACATCCTGCGCGGCGACATGAGCCTCGTCGGACCGCGCCCCTACATGCCTTCGGAGATCGACGACATGGGGCCAGACCCTGACCGCGTGCTGCGCACGATTCTCATCACGCCGCCCGGTCTCACCGGTCTGTGGCAGGTGAGCGGTCGCAGCGAGGTTCCCTTCGAGACCCGCATCCGCATGGATGTCCATTATGTGCGCAACTGGTCGCTCTGGCTCGATCTCGTGATCATCTGGAAGACGATCTGGGTGGTCCTGGCGCGCAAGGGGGCCTATTGATGCCGCCCTCTCCCGCACCCGCCCGAAGGGTCGACGGCGACCCCGCCGCGGGGGAGGCTCCGCTGCGACTCGAGCGCCTGCGCGCGCTGGCTGTGAACGGCCGCTTCCTGACGCAGCGCGTCACGGGTGTGCAGCGCTACGCGCGCGAGGTGGTTGGCGCCA
>RGZZ01000731.1 GCA_010028905.1 Pseudomonadota bacterium
GTGGCGCGCGTCTGCGCGTGGGGGGGCAGTCTCATTCAGGGCGCCGCGACCGTGAACCGACGCGAGGCGGCGAAGCGCGCCTGGCGCTCACCGCAGAAGAGGAAGTGGGCGCGCTTTTGGTACGGGGGGGCTCGTGTCTGGTTGTGCTCTCTGGCGTGGCCCTGGGTGCGTTTCGGCTCAGGGTACACCCCGCCCTGCAGGTTTTCGGTCTGGCGCGAAATCCCGTCGATCACACCTGTGCCGGCGTCTTGGGTGGCGGTGCGCACTGCGACGCCGTTGAGCCGCTGTCCATGCCTGGGGGGCTTGCCGAGCACTCTCTTCGCACCTGGGACTCCCTCAAAGGGATGGGGGGTGCGTTCGAGTGCAGCCGCATCCAGAAGGTCATGGATCCCCGACCAGGCCCCAAGTCGCTGATGCCCCCCACAAGCCAACCCCAGATGAGGTCGCCTCGCACGCAGTCGCGAATCCTCATTGACACCTGCCACAGCGAGAAAGGCCTCTACGAGGCCACGGACAAGCCCTCGATCACCGACATCCATCAGGGCAACGAAGGCGACTGCTACTTCCTCTCTTCGCTGGGTGCCAAGGTCATGAACGACCCGACGTCGGTACAGAAGATGATCGCGACCAACAAGGATGGCAGTTACATGGTTTCCTTCGCCAACCGGTCAATCAAAGCGCCTCCTCTCTCTGACGCCGATATCGGACGTGGCTCGTCTTCGGGCGGAAACGGCCGCAGGGTAACCGTGATGGAGCGCGCCTACGCGCTGTACACGAACAAGAAACAGACTGTACACGACGCCGACACCGATGAGAGCATCATCGTGGCGTCGGGGTGCGCCTACAGTTAACATCTCACGCGTCGACGTTCGCCCGTGCTTCCTCTATTGTTGGAGTCGCGTTAAAAAGTCATCAAGACGACGCGTCAGAAGAGAGAGGTCTGGTGCTCTTGAGCCGCTCTATCGCCCCATGGTCGCTGCCATCACCCGTTTGCGCAACGCTGCCGCGTCCAAGCCCCGTGAGCGGAGAGCGCTCAAGCAGCGCCGCTGAACCTTCCGCCGAGGTCCCCCGCGATCGGTTCGTCGGCGTCGACGCACGCACCGCGGCGCCTTCCGCCGGCCTGTTGTCCGCGGGTCGCGGTCGTGGGTTCGACGCGAACCAGGAGGTGGTCTCGCTGACCCAGGCCCTGGTGCGCATCGATTCGGGACCCAATCATCTGAGCGCCGGCGAGCAGGCGGTCTGCGATGTGCTCGAGCAGTATGCTCGAGACGCCGGGCTCGGCACGCAGCGCTTCGACACCACGCAGGGGAAGCCCGTTCTTGTGGTGACCCTGCCAGGCAGCGACCCTGCGTTGGGGAGCATCGGCTTCGTGCATCACTCTGACGTGGTGGGAACCGAGGGCCAGTGGCATCTTGGACAGCCGTTCAGCGGCGATATCACCACCGACGAGCACGGTCGCGAGGTTCTGGTCGGGCGCGGGAGCATCGACACAAAGGGCCCCGCGGCCCAGGTTCTGGTGGCGATGAAGCAGCTCGTCCACGAGGGCCATCGGCCGGCCCGCACTCTCAAGCTCTATGTGTTTCCCGACGAAGAGACGGGAAGCGCCGAGGGGGCGGCCTGGGTGGCCACCCACACGCCGGAGACCGTTTCGGACGTGCGATACTGGATCGTGGAGGGCAGCGGCGTGATCGGCCGCGACCTGGTGGGGCTGC
>RGZZ01000732.1 GCA_010028905.1 Pseudomonadota bacterium
AGGGCACGAGCATGCGCGACTTCCAGCGCGCCAAGCGCTTCTTCACCGACGCAGCCTTGCTGGTGGCAGGAGACGTGCCCGCCGCCATCACCATCGCAGCCAATCTCCGGTGGCTTCCCATCCCTCCCCCGGTCCTGGGTCCGCTCAACGCGTTCAACGCGCTGACCGGCGCGCTGGGGCTAGCATCAGAAGCATCGACGCTGCGCGACTGCCTGACCAACCCGGAAGCCACACGCACCGACAAGGCGGTGGACGCAGCGCACTTTGCCAACAGCCTCGTGAACACGGGAGCTTCGATGATCCCGCTGTTCGTGGACGTAGTGGGCTCGCACAGCCCCGCGGCCATCGCGTCAGCGGCTGGTCAGATGCTGGGGACGCTGGGAGACGTGGCCAAGCTGGCGTGGGACGCACACCGCGGAGGCGGCCAGTCTGCCCAGCGCGACGCCGACGAACCCCGCAAGCTGATCATGGACCGGTTCGAGAAGTGCATGGGCCGCGTGCCCATGGCCCTGGCCAATGTGGGCACGACGGTCTTGCTGGGCACGGGCGCTGCCGGGGCCGCCGGTGCGGCAGCTGCGGCATCAGTGAGCTTTGGAGGTGCCTTCGCAGCCGTCTACGGCGTCACCCAGGCGCGCAAGAGCCACCAGCTGCGTGCCGAGATCGCAACCGCGAAGCGTGACGGGCAGGTCGTCTATGACATGCCACGAGAGCGCGGAGGCGCGGTAACCCTCGAACGGCTGCCCATCGACCGCGCCCTCGCCTCGGCGACGCGCGCGGAGATCGCGGGCATTGCCCAGGCCACGGCCTCCTCTGTTCTCGTCGGCGCGGGCGTGATGAGCTCGGCCCCCCTGGCCATCGCGGGTCTCACCGCGTCGTCGACGTTCGCGGTGGCCGCCGTGGCCACCGAGATGGCGGCCCGTCGCGCTGACGCGAAGGCGCTCGCGGAGATGCGCGCAGACCCCCTCGACAGCGCCGCCTGATCGCACACTACCCGACCTGACGCCCCGACGCCTCGAGCAGGCCGCGGGTGTAGTTCTGCTTCGAGAAGTGCCCCAGCGAAGCATAGCGCAACAGCCCTTCCGGACCATGCAGGCGCCGGGAGATCTCCCCCAGCGGCAGCCCTCGATCGTGCAGGCTGGCGGCCTGTTCGACGAGCTGGCGCAGGTGCTCGAGCTTGCGACGAACCGCCACAGGGCCGTCTCGCAGCGCACCGCGATGGGCACAGAACGCCTGCTCGAAGCCATGGGCGAGAACACGCTCGAGGGAGCGGATGATCTCCCCCACATCCTCCCCCACGCGCATGTAGCGCACCCGCTCGTGCACGAAGAGATCTCCCAGAAAGAGAAGGCCGCGCTGCTCGTCGAGGAACACCACGTGATCCGGGCAGTGTCCCGGCGTCTCGATGACGCGCAGGCGCAGGGCCTCGTGCTCCACCCACTCGCCCAGGGGATCGACCTGGGTTCCCTCAGGAGGCCATCCCCAGACGAGACGACGGTAGAGCTGCATCTCGATGGGGCGTGCGAGCAGGGAGACCGCTTGCGGGTGCGCGCGCGGGCGCACGCCCAGCTCGCGCGCGATGGCCTGGTTGTTTCCGGCGTGATCCTCGTGGGCGTGGGTGTTGAGCGCCACCGCCGCCCCGGCCTCGCGCAGGCAGCGCATGAACGGGCGTCGCAGCGCCCGCAGGCCGGTGTCGATGACAACGCCGTCGACG
>RGZZ01000733.1 GCA_010028905.1 Pseudomonadota bacterium
TGGCAATCGGTGGCCACTGGACGCCCCAAACGAGTCAGGGGAGATCAGGGGAGATCAATGGTGACTACCTGCGTGGGGAAGACGTGCGACACCCCAAACGAGTCCTGCAGTTGGAGGAAACTGTCGGTCGTCTCGGATTTGCGCGGCAGCAACGGCGTCACGCCCTCCACGTACGTCAGGTCTGACGACGCGAGTGGCATCACGAACGGCACCGCGATGCCACCGAGTGCTCCGAGCACCAGCAGGGCGGCCCACGGCTTCTGGACCGCGCCCCCGACAGTAGGCCAGCAGCCGCGACGCGCGCGCTTGGCGGCGATCGCGAGCAAGGCCACCGGCGCGGTGTGCACGGCGGCATCGGGCGCAGGCGACTCGAGCACGTCAGTCATGCGCTCGGGGTCCACGGAGAGCCTTTGCTCACGAGAGCGCGAGGGCGAGGAGGACGTCGAAGAGCCGGGCTCGAGGAATGGCTGGTTGTATGGTGGTGCCTTGCCCACACTGTTCCCCACAGGGGGCGCGGGGGGCGCGGCGCCGCCGCCGCAGAGCTGGCACCACCAGCCGCACAGGCAGGCGGAAAAGGAGCACCCGTAGTAGGATTCGTCTGTGAAAAAGGCGGGGAAGGCGAGGAGCATCGTAGGCGTGAAGATGAGCGCCATGGCGATCGCAAAGGCGACCGTGACCGCCGACGCGACGCCCAGCGACGAGATGGTCGAGACCGGTATGAGCAGCATGCCGAGGAAGCACAAGGTGAGGGTGACTCCCGAGACGAGGACCGTGTGGCCTGACGTTTCGAGCATCGTCACGATCGCGGCGCGGTACGACCGTTTGCGCACCTGTGGGGAAGGAGGGGAGGCGTCGTGGTGAGCACCTGCACGCTGTGAGGCGCGCCGCGGCCGTTTGCGCACCACGAGCTCGTCGCGGAAGCGCGTGAGCAGGAAGAGCGAATAGTCGATCGACATCGCAAGCGAACATGCGAGCATGAGGGCGGGCGCTTGGGACGTGACGTCTGAGTGCTTCGCGACGAAGTACATGACGATGGTCGTGCCCATCAAGCACGCGACGATGTTGATCAGCGGGATCAAGAGGAAGCGCACGTTGCGCAGCACACAAGCGAGGATACCGAAGGCGAGCGGCGCGGTCATTGTGGAGACCCTCATCGTCTGGTCGACTCCATCGAGAGCTGCCGCGAAGACGTCGGGCAGAGAGACGATGGTGATCTCGAGCCTCGGGTCCACCGCGTTCATGTGAGTCGCGTATGCCTTCCACTCGTCGCTGAGCGACTGGATCGGCGTGCAGTGATCCTTCTTGCTGGTGACGCAGCCGTTCGTCACGTGCTCGTTGAGAATGCGCCCGTCGCGCTTGACGTTGCATGCGGTGATCGAGACGAGCATGAGCGTCTCTGACTTGCCGCGCGCGAAGAGCGAGGGGGCCAGCAGCCGGCGCAGCAGGTTGGTGGCGCTCGCGTTGATGCCGGGCCAGGGGACTTGGACGCTTGGGATGGCCCAGTACGACGTGAAGCTCGTGTTGCACGTGCCCGCTGTGCCGTTGGTCGCCTTGGTCGTGTACTTGGCCACGATCGCCTTGAACGCATCCGACACGTTCTGGATCGCGCCGTCGATGGGCGGCAAGGGCGGCTGCGATGGCGGTGGCGGCAGCCCCAGCTGCTGCGCCTCCTCCTGCTGCTGCTGCGGGCATCCGAGCGCGAGCGGCCC
>RGZZ01000734.1 GCA_010028905.1 Pseudomonadota bacterium
GCCGACATCTTTTGAGCGCGCCTCGCGTGGACCTCACCCCTGTCGACGAGCTGCGACGCGGGCGTCCCCCCGCGAGGAGGCCCGCGCCCGTCCCCGCGCGCTGGTGCTCGACGCACCAGCGCGTCTTCGTCGACTCCGCGTGCATCACGTCTGCCTCCTTTGTCGCCGAGACCAGCGTGCTCCAACTCGAGTTCCGGAACGGGCTCTCCACGAGCACTTCGGCGTGCCCGCTGACCTCTTCTCTGCGTTGCTCGCCTCGCCGTCCAGGGGCTCGTTCGTCTCCCGCTTCATCCGCGGCAAGTGCGAGTTTCGTCGGCTCTGCTCAGCAGCGATCTGACGCAGGAGTGTTACAAGCGCCGCCGTGTTGCCGGAACTGATCGCGCGCAGCGTCCGCTACTATGTCCCTGACGACGGGGATTCCCCCGACGATCGGCCGCGCATGATGGTGCTGGTCTGGGGAACTGGGTTCACGCTGTGCGTGCCGCTCATCATTGCGTACGCACTGGCCGGGCTCTTCCGGACAGCGGCAATCGTATCGGCCCTCGGTGTCTGCGGCGTGCTCATTCTCGAGGCGCTGCGTCGGACGCGCGCGCTCATCTTTCTTTCGCATTCCTCGCTGCTGCTCCTGGGCCTCGCCCTCGGGGGCATCGCGATCGGCGAACACCCCATCGACGCCTCGATTCTCGTCTGGTTCTTCACGCTGCCGGTCATCGGCGCGCTCTTCCTCGACGGCAAGAGCGGCATCGGCTGGCTGATCATCTCTCTCGCCTCGGTGATCGGGTTGATGACGTTCGACGCGCTGAGCCCGACCCGGGCGAGCCTCCCGACGACCGCCTGGTACGTCCACGTGGTGCGCATGGTGACGGTGCTGGTGTTGCTCTTCGCCTTCGCCATGTTCTTCGATCTGTCGCGCAAGCGTGCGCTGGCCGCCGCCGAGGCCGCCAGCAAGGCCAAGAGCATCTTCCTGGCCACCATGAGCCACGAGATTCGCACCCCCATGAACGGCGTGCTGGGCATGATCGAGGTCATGATCGATACGCCGCTCAACGATGAGCAGCGCGCCCAGTTGAGCACCATTCAGCGCAGTGGCGAGACGCTGGTGGCGTTGATCAACGACATCCTCGACGTGACGAAGATCGAGGCCAACCGGCTGACGCTGGAACCAGGCGACCTCGACGTGCGCGCGCTGACCGAAGACGTAGCGCGGCTCTACGGCGCGCGCGCCGCCGCCAACGGCGTGGCGTTGTCCTTCACCGTGGCCAGTGACGTGCCCGCGTGGGTCCGGGGCGATGGGTTGCGGCTCAAGCAGGTGCTCGCGAACGTGGTCGGGAACGCGGTGAAGTTCACGAGCCAGGGCTCGATCTCGGTGTCCGTGCAACGCGCGGCCGGCCAGCTCCGCTTCGAGGTGGCCGACACGGGGGTCGGCATCTCGGTCGATGCACAAGCAGGCCTCTTCCAGCTGTTTCACCAGGCCGACCCGTCCACCACCCGGCGTTATGGAGGCACGGGCCTCGGCCTGGCGCTGTGTCGGCAGTTGATGCGCCTGATGAATGGCGAGATCGGCCTCTCTTCGCGCGAGGGGGCAGGGTCGCTGTTCTGGTTCGAGCTCCCGCTCGTGGCAGCCCACAGCGCTCCCTCGAGCCCCCCCAAACCGCGCGCCGCGCACGAAGGGCACGCGGGCCATGGAACCCGGGTCCTGGTGGTCGATG
>RGZZ01000735.1 GCA_010028905.1 Pseudomonadota bacterium
CGCCATGGCGTATGACAAGATGAAGCGCGCGCAGTCGAGAGAAGACGTTCGCGGGTGGGTTGAGATGCGTGAGAAGGGTCACCACGACTTCGTCTCTGGAATGGCTGGTGCGCGTGAAGACGGGGTGCTCGAGGGGCTGGAGCGCGGACGAGAGCAGGGGCTTGAAGAAGGCCGCCAGCAGGGCTTCGAACAGGGTCTCGAGCGTGGCCTCGAACAGGGGTGGGATCTGGGCAGCGTGGGGGCGCGTCGAGAGACCGCGCGGCGCCTTCTGGCCGAAGGGCTCGATGTAGCGCTGGTCGCGCGCTCTACCCAGTTCAGCGAAGCCGAGGTCGAGGCGCTCCGCAACGAGTGAGCGACCTGGTCTCTGACCTGGGCGAAGATGAGTCCCAGCGAACAGGAGGTGCAGCCGAGTGTGCTGCTCCGCCCTTTGTTTTGTTCAGAAATGCGAGTCTGTGACGCGATACGCCACTGGCCCCCAA
This sequence comes from Pseudomonadota bacterium, assembly GCA_010028905.1. Classification (NCBI taxonomy): domain Bacteria; kingdom Pseudomonadati; phylum Pseudomonadota; species Pseudomonadota bacterium. The sequence goes on from RGZZ01000735.1 coordinate 480, forward strand.
CTTCACAGCGCATGCCGCAGGCTGAACGAGCCACGCTCGTCGACGTAGTCGCGCAGTCGCGCATAACCCAGGTCAAGCAGATGCGCGACGCCCTACGACCGCCAGGCACAGCGGGTCCGATGGCCTGTGCGCCCGTCGCGTCGCCACACATGTCTCTACCGGATCGTTTTGAAAACAAACAAAGCCCAGACAAGAGTCCCGGGGTCGCCACCCATGGAAACACGCGCGAACTCCGTATGATCGAGTTCTCGGCAGGGCACCTGAAGCCACCCTCATGCACGACTTTCGCCTGGGCTGGTCTCGTACAGAGCAAGGGTCTGTGTCAGTGCTCCCCCGTCGCTGCGGAGGGGCACATAAGTAGTCGCGCGTCCGCGTCCCGTCGCGTCTGCCCGTGCGCGTTCACAATCTCGTTACATCGCAGTTCTTCGATTGGTGGAAAAGTGTAACGAAGCGTTCACATCACCGTGGCACACTGCGCCCACCGATCCGCGCAGGAGGTTTCGGTGTCAGAGTTCATCACCAGGCTCACCAATGATGTGGTGTTCAAGATCGTGTTCGGAAGCAAGGGCAGCGAAGCGCCCCTGCGAGCGCTGCTCAACGCGTTGCTCGACAGGGGGCCTGGAGAGCGCATCGAGCAGGTCAAGATCATCAGTCCGGGTCTTGATCGAGACCACCTTGATGACAAGCACGTCATTCTCGACGTACGCGCCCGCGACCAGCGACGCGGAGCATACAACATCGAGGTGCAGGTGGCCAGCGAGCGGTACTTTCAAAAGCGTGCCACCTTCTATCTCTCGAAGCTCCATTCACGGCAGCTTCGAAAGGGAGAGCAGTACGGCCAGATCGCGCCCAGCGTGGGCATCTGCCTGCTCGATCACATCCGCTTCCCGGAGCGTGAGAACCTGCACAGCACGTACCTTCTGAGAGAGCGTCAGCATGGCGATGTTCTCACGGGAGACCTGCAGCTTCACTTCATCGAGCTGCCGAAGTTCGCAAAGCGCGATGTCAACGACCTCTGCACACCAGCGGAGCACTGGCTGCACCTGCTTCGCTTCTCTCACGAATACCGACGAGGAGGCGTGCCTCTGCCGGAGAAATTGATGGCTGAGGATGGTGTCGCCATGGCGTATGACAAGATGAAGCGCGCGCAGTCGAGAGAAGACGTTCGCGGGTGGGTTGAGATGCGTGAGAAGGGTCACCACGACTTCGTCTCTGG
>RGZZ01000736.1 GCA_010028905.1 Pseudomonadota bacterium
CCGTCGAGAAGCTGCTCGATCACGTCCATCTGCTTGTCTCCCCTCTGTCGTTCCTGTGGTCTCAGCATAGGGGGGAGGTGTGAACACGGCTGACGCGCTTCGTGAACGGATCGTAACCACGATGAGAACATCTCTGACACAGATGTTGCGATTCTTCGACGAGATGTGAACAACGCCACGCTCACGCCTGGAGAGGAACCGTGTGGAGCCCACGACGCTCTCGGTGAAGCGAGATCGGCGAAGGGCTTGACCCTCTTGTCGGCGTAAAGGCGAGCCGTTGGAGGAGAACATCACGTGACCTCATTGCCCTCGATCCTCGGCTTCGGCATACTGCTTGGGATGCAGCACGCCACGGACGCCGATCACCTGGCCGCCATCAGTACCATGGTGAGTCAGACACGACGCCCTCTGGACGCGCTCAAAGTTGGCGTCGCGTGGGGGTTGGGGCACACCACCACGCTCGTGCTCATGGGCGTGCTGGTTCTGGTAGCCAAGGTGCCGCTTCCAGAGCAAGTGGTCAGCGCACTCGAGCTCACCGTGGGCGTCGTGCTGGTGGTTTTGGGGGTTCGGGTGCTGCGTCGCATCGCCACGCCCACGAAAGACGAGCATCGGGCTGTGCACCTCCATGCCGACGAATCGCACACGCATCTCGCGCGTGCGGATCGCTGGCGGGCCTACGTCATCGGTTGCCTGCATGGCCTCGCGGGAAGTGGCGCGCTGATGCTGCTCATCGTCAGCACCTTCGAGCACAGTCTTGCCGGACTGGTGTACGTGCTCGTCTTCGGATTCGGCACGTTGCTCGGAATGGGCCTCATGAGCACATTGCTCAGTCTTCCCTTTGCCTTCTTTCGAGATCCGATCTCGCGCGGCGCAGTCGGGCTTCGCGCGCTGACGGGCCTCGTATCGGTGGGTCTTGGCCTCGCGATCATCGTGGAACGTCTGGGCGAGCTGCGACACCTGGGGGGGTGACCCCTTTCCTGCCGTGCTCGTTGCACCCGCCCGCACTGAAGAGAACGGCGGCCGTGACTGTTTTCAGGGTTGTTCTATGACAACTTCAGGGTTCTTTGAGAGAGCGCTGGCATGATGGGCGCGTGAGCTTCACAAAAGGCCCGGTTGAACGAGGCAGGGGCCACGCGATCTGGCGGCTCTGATCTCGCCGTCGCAGAAGACGCAGAGCGTCTGGAGGAGGTGTTTGTCATGGGGAACCATCAGACGGAGAAGAACAAGAGCGAGGCGTTTGTCAGCACCGCTGGGCCGTCGAGCTACGTCGGTTTCGGGCTGGTCGGGCCAGGGAACGCAGAGGCGCATCTGCGCCAGATGGAGCGTCTGTTCGTGGGCATCTGAGGGCGCGAGGTGGTGCGCCTGTGGAGGGAGCGTGCTCGACGCGGAGCACGCTTCTTTTTGTTTGACGAGGGGTCGGGGGAAGAGGTCCGACGGGCATCGTTGTTTTTCAGCTGTTTTTTCACGTGAGCGCGTAGAGTGGGCCCACGAGGCGTCGAGAGACGCACATCACATGAAAGAGGTCTGAGGCCGTGCTTGCGTCGCTTTCGAGCAGACCCGCTCTCTTCGCTCCTCCCGCGCTGCCTGCGCGAGAAGCCGAGCCTGCTCGCCTGCCGTCACAATCTCGAGGTGGTGCGACAGGGGGCCGACCGCTGCGTGTTCCCGGAAGGCTCGCTGCCGGA
>RGZZ01000737.1 GCA_010028905.1 Pseudomonadota bacterium
TGACGTGCTTGGCGCCGCCGCGCCGCGACCTGTACTGGCACAGCGGGTCGATGAGCCGACCGTCCTCGTGGGTCGCGAAGCACTTCGGCCCGCACTTGGCCTCGACCTCCCGCCTCTCCTTCACGGACGACGGAAAGCGGTAGTGCCAGGCCGTGGCGCTTTTGGGGGATCGGGAGCTGCGCTTTCGTGCCGGCATGGTCTTGCCAGCGCGCTTCGAGCTTCTGCGCGCGAGCGCCATGATCTCTGTTTCTATGCGCGAGGAAAATGAAGAAACCAACGTCGGCGATCCTCGTGCCGGGACAACGACGAAGGGGAGCTCCGCCAAACCGATGAGAGCCAAGATCGCTGCCGGCAGGAAAGATGAGCCGCCGCAGCAGGTCGCGCAGTGGGGCCCGCTCGCCGATCGTGCGCGGCGACGTCACGGGAGCTCGGCGGCGGCACACGACCGCGCGCCCCGCAAGCTCTGGTCCAGGACGCAGCTGCGCCGCCTGCCATGCCCCCTGGACGGGCTGCGGCAGTGCTTGCTGCGCGTCACGCCTCCGCGGCGCGACCTGAGGCACCCCGACGCCGAGCTGAGGCGCCACGACGAGGAGCTGAGGCTGAGCTACGCGCTGGGCCGGCGCGCGCTCGCGCCGCTGCTGGAGCAGGGCGAGGTCTTCCGAGACACGGCGCAGCTGGCCTTCGTGCAGCGCGAGCTCGGGACGGACCTCCATCACTTCGCGCGGCTCCTCGATCGGCCCGACGCGGTGCTCCAGGACCTCGCGCGAGGCCTCGCGGACGAGGCGGTGGCCTTGGCGAACGCCGGCGTCTTCCACGGCGACGCCAAGCCCGAGAACGTCCTGGTCTTCGAGGAAGCGGGCCGCTTCGGCGTGAGGTTCATCGATTTCGATCCCAAGTACTTGTGCACGCCCGAGAAGGACCGGCGGCTCCGCGCGCGGCTGGCGACCGACTCGCAGCTGGCGGCCCTCTACGCGGTGGGCACACTGGGCCTCCTGCTCCTGCACCTCAAGACGCTGGGTCTCAGGAACCGCAACTACGCCGGCCTCTACCACTATGTCAAAAGAGAAATCGACCAGTTTCGCGTCTTCGTACCCGGAACCCACGACCTGCAGTCGAAGTACTTCAGGCTGCTCGTGCGCAACCTTCGCCACTACAAGCTCATCCAGCTGCGCACGGGCCTGGACCCGATCGCGAGCGGGAGCCGAGCCCACCTCTTGAAGGCCTTCTGGGACACGCTGGTGCGGGCCGGCCTGAAGACGCAGCCGCGCGAAGCGGAGCCGAGCTACCGCGGCGAGGCCTTCGCGCCACGGTGGCTCGCCTACGACGAAGTCCCTCCGCCGCTTCAGCCATCGCTCCGCGAGATGGCGAGGGCCATGACGGAGACCCGCGGGGGGCTGCGAAGAAGGAGCGCACCGGCGGCCTAGCGCGCCAGCGGGCGCGGCTCAGGCGGCCGCGATTTTGGATCAGAGACAAATCTTCAGACAGGCTCCCAGGCAGTTCAGTCCAGGTCCATGGGGCCGGGCGGAGGCGGCGGTGGCAGCTGAGCAAAGTTCCTTGCATGTGTCAACAAATCCCTGTGGACAAAGACAGTTGTTCTGCCAAAGCCTTGCACCAGTTGCGAGGCATAGCTTTTGCAGCTGTTGCAAATGTTGGAGCTCTCGTACTGGCTCTTCCCTCTCG
>RGZZ01000738.1 GCA_010028905.1 Pseudomonadota bacterium
CAGTGAAAAGTCACACCTGAAAGAGGTAAGTTGAACACATGGCAAACATGAGCTACTGCAGGTTCGAGAACACCTCCAGCGACCTCCTGGCCTGCGTGCGGGCCCTGGAGGAGATCGTCAACGACCCGGAGGCGGAGCGCCTCAGCTCCTCTGAGAACGGGTACTCGTACCAGATGGTGGACCTGTGCCGCCGGTACCTGGAGCTCCACGAGGAGCTGCGGCGCCTGGAGGGGTCGGGGGAGTGAAAAGCTCCCCCTCACGGGGGTAGGGTGAGAGCATGAAGCGAGGATCGACAGTGATGTGGCGGGGCGAGGCCTGGCTCGTCAAGCGCGTGTCGGACGGGTTCGTGTTCCTGGTCCGGCGCGCGGACCCGTGGTCCACTGTGATGGTGGACCGGCGCGACGTGGCGCAGCAGAGCGCGTGAAAAACGCACCACCAGAAGGGTAAGGTGAGAGCATGGACAACTTCGACTACGAGGCGTGCGGGACGTGCGGGTGCGACCACTCCTACGACTGGGACTACATGTCGGACGAGGAGCGCGAGGAGGCGATCGAGGCGCACCGCGAGGCGGGCGACCTCGCGGGCGCGTGAAAAGTCACCCCTGAACAGGGTAAGGTGAGACCATGAAGACCACCTACGTCATCGAGACCCCCGAGCAGCGCAACCGTGAGACCGGCGGCACCTCCACCCACTACGCGGTCTACGCGTGCTGGCGCTCCGAGGAGCTGGGCTGGCCGCAGTCCGAGCTGTACAGCTTCTACGACACCCTGGCGGAAGCCGAGGCTGGGGTCCGCGAGGCCGAGGCGTACGACGCCGCGAACGCGTGAAAAGCGCACACCCAGCAGGGTAGGGTGAGAGCATGAAGAACACCAAGAGCACCAAGGACCAGGGTCGCTCCTCCCTCGCGGAGGGCACCCTGGTCGAGTGGATGGGCGACACCTGGCGCGTGCAGACCCTCGACGGGGAGAGCATCACGCTCGAGGACCGCGACGGCCTGGGCATCACGGTGAACGCCTGGGCGCGCGAGGTCGCGCCCCTTCGCCAGTGAAAAGGCGGGGCGGAGCGGTGTACGGTGAGAGCATGAAGAGCAAGAGCAAGTCGGTGCCCCGGAACGCGGTGGTCCTGGGCATGATCCTCACGAAGAAGCCCGCGAAGTTCCGTCACCGGGCGTCACCGGGGCGCCGGTGACGCCCGGAGGAAGCGCGCCGAGATGGAGTGAGGGGGCGCGAGCGGGGGCGCCGAGGAGAGTAAAAAGCGCCCCCGAGCGGGCGCCCCCCTCGAGGTGGTGCAGAGCCCCGTGGGGCGGGGGCCCCTAAAAGGGCCCCATTAGGGGCCCCATCAGATGGGGGGCGCCCCCCGCCCCCTTGACATGGTGTCTAGGGCCCCCTCGGGAGGGTCGCGGGCCCATACCCTCTCGCACCACCCGAGAATTTTTGGTCTGAAAACGACCCCCTTCCCCCGAAATTCCCGGGCAGCCCTGGCTCTAAATTCGCTCCGCGCGCCCCGTGCTGGCCCCGCGTGCTCTCCCGAGATTCCCGGGAAATTTTGGCTCCAAATCCGTGCCGCGCTCCTCTTTGTTGAGCCCTGCAGCTCTCCCGAAATTCCCGGGAAATTTTGGCATGAAATCGGAGCGCGCGGTTCATCTTGAGCGCCCCGCTGCCTCCGAGAAATTCCCGGGAA
>RGZZ01000739.1 GCA_010028905.1 Pseudomonadota bacterium
GGAGTTCGTGCGCGGTAGGCAACGGTGTCAACAAGTCCGAGAACGAGCTTTGCGGATGATCGTCGTGCGAGCTTGCGACCAGTCGTGCGAAGAAGTCGTCGACGATCGAGCGTGCAGCCTCGTCGAGGTCGACGACCTTGCCCAGCGCGACGCAGTGCCGAACGAGGTCGTCGACCAATCGTTCGACGATCGCATCGATCGATGCACTGTCGGGGTGCGGCGGCACGAACTGCGCCTCGCTCACGCATCGACGCACGCGCTCGGTCGCCCACTCTCTGACGCCGTCCTCCGTCGAGCGCACGCAATCGGCCTGAACGCTGTCGTCGTCCAAGAGGGCCGAGCGAATGCACCGCTCGACATCGGCATGCTGCGCCTTGGAAATCAACGTCCACGAGTCATGGAGCTTCGGAATGGCGCCGCACTCGTTCACCTTCGCGACGATCGACCGAACAAAGTCGACGTACACCGCGCCCGAGAGCGGGACGCCGTGTGCGCTGAACGGCTTGGCGTTGTTGCACAGGTACGTGCGAAGCAGCCCGAGCGCTCGGTCGAATGCCTTGGCTGTCTTTGTCGATGCCGACGTCTGTGTCGATCCGAGATGCGGTCGTGGGAGCGTGAGGAGCGTGCGTGTGCCGAAGACGGTGCATATTGCCTCGCGCGTCGCGCACTTCGACTTGGACGTCGTCGACACGTCGAGTGCGTTGTCCAAGTACTCCTGCGTCGTGATGTGACGACCGGAGGCGTCGACGAGGTCGAGCGCGAAGTCGCGAAGGACCCAGCACAGGGCGTGCTCGTGCCTCGAGCCTGCAACTGCGTCTGCGACGCTGGTCATCAGGCTGAGAGTCTGAATCGCAGCCTCGTCGAGGTGCGAGTTCGAGTTGTACAGCAGGACGGAAGACATGAGGACGGCAAGTGCGAAGATGCACACGTCGTGCTCGCACTCGGCGTCGATCGCGTCGATGCCCTCGGTGTCCATGAGCAAGACGTGCGTCTCTTCATCGTCGCCACCCCTGCTGGCTCGTTCGATATCGTCGGCAGGCTTTGGTGGTACATCGGCCTTCGTTCCGACGCTCCTCTCCCTAACGCTCGCTTCGCGACGAAGGAACGCCCTGCACAGCCATATGCCGCGAGTGCATGGCTGCACACTGTCTCCCACTCCGAATGCATTCGAACCGCTCAGCTTATTGAGGAGGAACGACTTGCCCGTCCTGAACTTGCCTGCACACGCGACGACTGCGATTGGTGCGGGCACTTGTGCGAGCCACTCAGCCGTCGACTCATCGACCACATACGCTCCATCACAAAAACGAACGAACGGAGCGACGAGCGACATGTCTCTGACGCACTCACTTGTGGTCGTGTGTGCATCGACGCCTCGATTCTGATCTGTTGATTCACGAGTGTGTCGGTTGATGCATGCGAAGTTGGTGAGTCAGGCAATCAGTCAGTCACCAAAGTGGAGGGAGGCTTGACACATCATTCGTACGAAAGTGAGTGAGTGAGTGCGGTCGTCTCCCCCTCCCATTGTTTTCTTTATCTTTTTTTTTGAAGGTGGGGGAGGGGGGGATCTATTACTCCCTATGAGTAAAATCCTGCAATCCACCAAGCAAAGCGTCGCTCTTTGTACTTTTATCGCTCGAGATCGGGTTGGTGTCGTACTTGCGTAACAGGTTTTTGAA
>RGZZ01000740.1 GCA_010028905.1 Pseudomonadota bacterium
GGGCTGCGTGCAGCCTCCTGCGAACATCGATGCCGCCGTTACGGCGGTGGCCGTGAGGAGTCTCAGAGCGCGCATGGTCTCTCCTGTCGGGGGGATTTCCTGGGGGGGTGTCTGTATTGTGTAAGAATGATTATTGTTTGTCAAGCGCTTCACCTGCGAGTCCCCGCAGCGCCCCAACTTGCACTTTTCGTTCCGAACGGCTATACTCTGCCCGCGCCGCCTGTGGGGGGCGCAAGAGCGCCCTAGGCGCAAGCAGCGAGGTCGAGGAGCACCGATGAGAGCGGGAGCGGTGGTGAAGGCCGTGGCGCCAGGAAGCGTCGGCGCCCGTGCGGGCCTGCGCCCGGGCGATGTGATCGCGCGCATCGGCAAGAAGCAGATCCTCGACATCCTCGACTACATGTACCTCACGGCGGCACCCCGCTTTCGCGTTGAGGTGGTGCGTGAGGGCGAGCCGCTGACCCTCGAGGTCCGCAAGGACGATGAGGGAGAGCCCATGGGGCTCGAGCTCGAAGACGAGCTCGTCGACGGGGTGCGACGGTGCCGCGCCCACTGCGACTTCTGCTTCCTCGATCAGATGCCGCGCGGCTATCGCCCCACCCTCTACGTCAAGGACGACGACTATCGCCTCTCCTTCCTGCACGGCAACTTCGTCACGCTCACCAACCTCGATGAGAGCGACTGGCGCAAGATCAAGGAGATGCATCTCAGTCCGATGCACATCTCGGTGCACGCCACGAATCCGGCGGTGCGCCGACAGATCCTCAAGAACCCACAGTCCGAGCGCATCCTCGAGGACATGGAGCGCCTCAAGCGCTGGGGCATCCAGATGCACACCCAGATCGTGGTGCAGCCCGGGCTCAACGACGGCGAGGAGCTCGAGCGCTCCATCCGCGAGATCTCGGCGTTCCACCCGCACGTCGAGACCCTCGCCGTTGTTCCGGTCGGGCTGACGCGCTGGCGCGACAACGCGGCCCCGCTGACCCCCGTGAGCGAGGGGCTCGCCCGCGAGATCATCGCGCGGGTCCACGACTGGCAGGGTCGCTTCGAGGCCGACTTCGGGCACCCGTTCGTCTACCTGTCTGACGAGTTCTACCTGCTCGTCGATCATCCGCTTCCTCCCAACCGCCACTACGGCGCCTATGATCAGCTCGAGAACGGGGTCGGCCTGAGCCGGCTGCTGCTCACCGAGTTCAACCGCCGCGTTCGTCATCTCCCGGCATCCCTCTCCCAGTCCCGGCGGGTGCTGATCGTCACGGGCGCCTCGGGCGGCAAGGTGCTCCCCCCCATCATCTCCCGTCTCAACCAGATCGACAACCTGCACGTCGATCTGCGCGTGGTGGAGAACGACTTCCTCGGCCACTCGGTGACCGTCGCTGGCCTGCTGGGCGGGCGCGACATGCTGGCCGCCATGCAGCAGGAAGCCGCGCGTCACCGCTACGACGCGGCGCTCATCCCCTCGGTCTCCCTGCGCGAAGGCGAGGGGGTGTTCCTCGACGACTTCCGCCTCGACGCGCTGCGGGAGGCGCTCGACTTCCCCGTGATCCCCACCGACGCACGCGGCGCTGATCTCATCGCCGCGGTGCTCGGCAATCCGCTGTCATCGCGAAGAATGGTGGCCTGAGATGCCCGCCCGAAAACCCCCTCAGAAGAAGACCGCGACGCCGATC
>RGZZ01000741.1 GCA_010028905.1 Pseudomonadota bacterium
TCAGCGGTTGCTTCACCGCCTCGCTCCTTCATCAGCAGCGACCTCTTGCACAGAGCAGGGCTCGCAGCCGCGGTGGGTGGCGTCGTCACGATCATGCTCGGTCATCAGGGCCTCGGGGCGGCCCTCATGCTGGGCGGCATCGGCTGCACGGTGGTGTCCTCGATGATGCCCAGCGTCAGGTCGTCCAGGTCTGTGACCGATGATCCGCGGCTCAACGCAGCATACGAGCTCGAACGTCTCTCGCAGCAGATCTCGCCCCTCGAGAAGCGCAGAGACGAAGCCCAGCGCGTAGGGGCGAACGCGAAACGCGCCCTGAAAATGGCCGAGGGACCGCTCGAGCTGCTTCGCATGGCTGATTCGGTGAATCGTCCTGTGGTGGCAGACCGCACCCTCACCCTCGACGACACGAGCCTCGTCATCGGAGGTCTGCGCGTGCCGCGTCGTGTGACCTCTGACGACGCGCAGAGAACGCCCGTTCAACGCTGACTTTTGCGCCGCGCAGATTGTTTCGCGCATCAGAAGGAGTCTGTGCAGGTCACGCGAACGAAAGGCCCCCGAACCGACCCCATCATGCGTGGGATCGGTCCAAGCTGAATAGGTCGTTACGGTACTGTGGAAGAGAGTGAGAGTCTCTCGCTGCCCCGCAACTGTAACCGGATACGAAATCCCCACGCCGCGTGGTTCGAACCGCAAGGCACCCACTGGAGCCAGGTCTCTGGGAAGGGGGGGAGAGTAGGACGATGCCGGAAGCCAGGAGACCGACCGTGACGCTGGTTTGGCCATCTTACTTCGCGGGAAGGAAGTGGCGCCATGGAACGCTTGTTCCTGTCGTTCTCTCTTGCGCGACACGGTGTCGTGTCGCCGGTTGTCTGTTTCCATCGAGCTTGGAAGGCCTGTCGTGCCCGTCTGGCTCATATCGTCGTCACCGCGGGCGTGCTGCTCACAGCTTCAGCCCCGTCGGTCTGGGCCGTTGATCCCAAGCCCTCCCCCACGCCGACCGCAACGCCGCCGAAGCGGGTTACGCCAGCAGCAGGCTCCGAGAAGAAGGCAGAGCCCGTCTTCGACGTCGATGACGTGGTGGTCACCGGATCGCTCAACACGCTGCCGGTCTGGAAGACCGCCAACAGCGTCGAGGTGGTGACCCCGGCCCAGGTGAAGGCGCGCAAGCCGCTCGAGGGGGCCGATACCCTCATCACGCTTCCCGGTGTGAACGTGTTGCGCGGTGGTTCGCTGGGTTCGCTCACCACCGTGCAGATCAGGGGAAGCGCGTCGACCGACGTGCTCGTTCTGCAAGACGGTCGGCCCCTGAACGAGCCATCAGTCGGAAGCGCTGATCTCTCGACCCTGCCCGCCGATTACATCGATCACGTCGAGGTCGTGCGCGGCCCGTACTCGGCGCTCTACGGTGGCAACGCCATGTCGGGCGTGGTGCAGTTCATCACGAAGGACGGCGCCGACCACAAGAGCGGTGCTGACTACGTTGGCGGCGGTCAGGGCACCAGCATCGCCTCCGGAATCGTGAGCGCGAAGCTCGGCAAGGCCGATCTGCTCATCGTGCCCACCTTGCGCAGCGTGACCGGTGATCGCCCGAACGCGAGCTCCGAGCTGCAGAACGGATTTCTTCGCTTCTCGCTCCCCACGGGAACCAACGAGACGCTCACC
>RGZZ01000742.1 GCA_010028905.1 Pseudomonadota bacterium
TCGTAAGGCTTCTCAACGCCAACGTCGATGGGAGATTGACCAGACGGGATGACGGTGACGCCCGTGATCTCTGTGCTCGAGCAGGCGCGCACGGGCGTCACCGTCATCCCGTCTGGTCAATCTCCCATCGACGTTGGCGTTGAGAAGCCTTACGATGCGACTGCCGCCTTCACGAATGTGGGCGCGCTTCGCGAGACCGTCGACGCCGCCTGGGCGAAGGCCGAGGTCGCGCACGGCTCGGCCATCGCCCGCATCGACGCGCAGCTTGTACCGCTGCTTGACGTCACGTCACGCGAGGATCGCAGCGCTGAGCAGGTGGTCCGGCGCGACACGCTGCTCGCGCACCGGGGGGGCCTCGTCTCGAAGCGCAACTTCAGCTTCTATCGTGACGTGATGGACCAGACCGACGGGCGGGTCGAGGCGCACCAGATCATCGGATCGGATCGCGATCCGGAACTCATCCTCGCGCTCGAGGAGATCGCTTCAGCCCAGCCTGTCACCCTCGACGAACTTGCCGTCCAGCACGGTGCGCGCACTGCTGAGGAGCGCGACCGGATCATCTCGCTGGTGCGCGCGCTCAACGGTGAGCGGCTGACGGCGGCGCAGAACCGCTTTGCGCGGCTGCCTCAAGACCTGCGCTACCATCGTCCCCCGTCTGACGGCCTGACGGAGACGGCGCGTCCGTTCATGGCGCAGGAGGACGGCATCGTTGTTCCGGCCATCTACTATCAGCGTGACAGCGCAGACCCGAGTGCTCCTCCCCGCGTCTTCAAGGGCAGGGATCTGCTCTCATCGAGCTTCTGGCACACGGGGGCGGTCAGTGGGGAGTTCATCACCAGCCGGGACGGCGGCATGGTGATGCTGGGCGAGTCGCATCTGCAAGCGCGCGGGGGGGATCGCAGCACACTCGTGCACGAGATGGGTCATGCTTTTGAAGACGCCGTGCGGCGCCTCGATGCACCGACCCACGCGCATTACGTCACGCAGCGCGACGAGAGCTTCTGGCGCAACGCCACGGGGAAGGGTCATTTCGTGAGCGCGTATGCCGCCACAAATCCGAACGAGATGGCGGCCGACACCTTCGCCTATCGCTTCTCGGGAGACGCTGCGCGCATGCAGCGCGTCGATCCGGTGTGGCGAGCGCAGCTCGACGGCTTCATTGCAGACGGGTCTCGTCTTGGCGAGGCGTGTCTGCAGTCGGTTGCGACGCGTGGCAAGGCGTCTGCGCTGGGCGCCGCGCCGCTGGTTCTGGCGCAGGCCTCCGCGGCGCCGGAAGGGCGTGTCTATCAGCGCGGCGTGGCCTCCTGGTATGGCCCCGGATTCGACGGGCTGCCCACCGCTTCCGGCGAGCGGTTCAACCGTCGCGCGCTCACGGCCGCTCACCGCACCCTTCCGCTGGGGTCACGTGCGCAGATCATCAACCTCGGCAATGGTCGCTCGGTCGACGTGGTGGTGAACGACCGCGGCCCCTATGTGGGCGGTCGTATCATCGACGTGTCACAAGGGGCCGCCGAGCAGCTCGGGTTTGTAGGGGCGGGAACGGCCCGCGTGGAGATCCGGCTTCGCTACTGAGACACCCGCTCAGCGCCTGGGCGTTGGGGTCGGCGTCGGCTTTGGCGTCGGCATATCAGCACATGCAGGCGCTCGTCCGTGATAC
>RGZZ01000743.1 GCA_010028905.1 Pseudomonadota bacterium
AGATGTCGACGACGCGCCCCCCCGTCTTCTGCTGTGCGCGCAGCCTAACCGACGACACGTCCGGTCTCCTTCCAGAGCGACTCCTCGAGGGCGCGGGTGAGGCGAGGCAGGGTCTCGCGGTCGGTTGCGGAGACGCAGATGGCGCGGTAGCGCTCGCGGATCTCCTCGACCTGCTCCGGATCGAGGCGGTCTTCCTTGTTGAACACCAGCAAGATGGGCGCGTTGTCGACCCCCAGGTCGCTGAGAAGCTCGTCGACCGCAGACATCTGCTCTTCGAAGGCGGGGTTCGACATGTCGACCAGGTGAATGATGAGGTCGGCCTCGCGCAGCTCTTCGAGGGTTGCGCGGAAGGCGTTCACCAGATCCTTGGGCAGCTCGCGCATGAAGCCCACCGTGTCGGCCAGGATGAGCTCGCGCTTCTCGGGGAAGCGCATGCGCCGCGTGGTGGGATCGAGGGTGGCGAAGAACTTGTTCTCTGCGAGCACTTCGGCGCCGGTCAGGGCGTTGAGCAGGGTCGACTTGCCCGCGTTGGTGTAGCCCACGATCGACACCACGGGAATGCCCGCCTGCTCGCGCTTCTTGCGCCGCTCGTCACGCCCGCGCGAGAGGGCCTCGATGTCGCGCTCGAGGCGGGTGATGCGGGTCTGCACCTGGCGCTTGAGCTCCTCGATCTTGGTCTCGCCGGGACCGCGGGCGCCGATGCCGCCCGTGATGCGGCTGAGGCAGTCGTCCTTGAGCACGAGGCGGGGCAGCGAGTACTTCAGCTGGGCGAGCTCGACCTGGATCTTGCCCTCGCGGCTCTGGGCGCGCTGGGCGAAGATGTCGAGAATCAGCTGGGTGCGGTCGATGATCTCGAGCTCGGTGAGGTCGCCGATGTTGCGCACCTGCGAGCCGCTCAGCTCGTGGTCGAAGATGATGAGGTCGGCGCCGCGCTGCAGGCTGCGAATGAAGATCTCGTTCATCTTGCCGCGGCCCACCACGGTGCGGCCGTCGAGCTGCGCGCGGCGCTGCATGATCTCGTCGACCACCACGAGATTGGCCGAGCGGGCGAGCTCGCGCAGCTCGTCCATCGACTCTTGCGCTTCTTCGCGGCTGCCGCGGCTCACGTGCACGAGAATGGCGCGCCGACGGCGATCGCCCACGGCCTGGGCGGTGCGGGCCTTGGTGGCGAACTCGCTCTCGAGGGCTTCGATGAAGGCGCTGAAGTCGATGTCGAGGTCGTGCACCGCCCGCGGGGGGAGAACCTCCCACGTCATGAGATCGCCGTTGGCCTCGCCTCGCGTGGGCACCAGGTGGGCCAGGTGCACGGGGCCGGGCAGGCCGCTGTCGAGGGCCTTCACCACGAGCATGAGGTCGAAGCGAAGCAGGGCGAGGTCGGTGAGGTCATCCTGGCTGACCCCCTCGTCGCTGAGCCGCGTGTGGATGCAGCGCAGCCCGCGGAAGCGCGCCCGGCTCACGCGGTAGCGCCCCATCTCGCTGATGGTGATGCCCTTGGCGTCACCCACGATGACGTCGACCACGTTGCCCTTGCGATCAACGAGAATTCCCAGCACGCGGCCGCTCTCTCGAGACAGCTCGGTGAGCGCGCGCGCGAGCTCCGGGCTGATGACCTGATGGGGCGAGATCTTGCGCGTGTACAGCTTCTCGATGCGCT
>RGZZ01000744.1 GCA_010028905.1 Pseudomonadota bacterium
ACCGAAGACCAGGTGTACGCCCTGCGCATGAACTACGACGAAGACCAGCGGCTGCAGCAGGCCGCCGAAGACATCGCCCGCCGTGGCGGCTTCCATCCCGTCATCATCACGGAAGACGCCGTGGGCGTGGTCACCGTTCACGACGGTCCGGCCCTGCCCGCGGGTGAGATCGTGGCCGAGATCGTCGGGCAGGACGTGACGAACCACAGCACCTTCCACAACAACTTCCAGGATCCCGAGGCCTTCCTGCGGGCCGGCGGCTATCGCGGCCGCCAGCTGCAGACCCTGGTCGAGGGCACCTACTTCATCAACCGCCTCTTCGCCACTGTCGAGCTCATCCCCAAGACGTCCGTTGAGGTCGGCACCGTGGGCGTCGTGGTGTCGTACACGGGCGACATCGGGGGCGACCTCTCGGGTCAGGACTACAAGCACGGCGAGATGGTGGCCAAGGGAAATCGCGGCGTGTGGAACGTGGGCCTTATGCCGGGCAAGTATGCCTTCAACACCTACGCTGGCAAGGTCGTGATGGTGCCCACCACCAACTTCATCTTGAAGTGGCAGAGCAGCGAGACGGGCTCTCACAAGTTCGACGAGAACCTCTCCGAGGTGAAGCTCATCACCAAGGACGCCTTCGAGCCGCTGCTGCCTCTCTCGGTGGTGGTTCACATCGACTACCGCAAGGCGCCGCTCGTGATTCAGCGCTTCGGCGACATCAAGCGCCTGGTCGATCAGACCCTCGACCCCATGGTGGCGGCCTACTTCAAGAACGTCGGGCAGACGCGAACCCTCATCCAGCTCATTCAAGATCGCAGCAGCATCCAGCAGCTTGCGTCTGACGAGATGAAGGAGAAGTTCGCCCAGTACAACCTCGAGCTGCAAGAGGTGCTCATCGGCACCCCCACGTCGTCCGAGGGCGACAAGCGCATCGAGGACATCCTCACCCAGCTGCGCATGCGCCAGATCTCCACCGAGCAGATCGAGACCTATGCCCGTCAGGAAGAGGCGGCCGTCAAGGAGCGCGAGCTGCGCGAGGCCGAGGCCAAGGCCAAGCAGCAGTCTCACCTCACCGAGTCCGAGCTGGCCATCATCGTGCAGAGCAACCAGGGCAAGGCCGAGGCCCAGCGCGCGTTGCAGCAGCGCGATCAGATGGCGACCATGGCGCAGGCCGAGGCCAACAAGAACCGCACCCTGGCTGAAGCCGACGCGTCCCGCGTTCGTCTTCTGGCCGAGGCCGAGGCGTCCCGCATCCGAAGCCTCGGTGAGGCCGAAGCCGACAAGACCGCGCGCATCGGTATCGCCCAGGCCATCGCCATCGAGGAGCAGGTCAAGGCGTATGGTGGTCCGCGCTTCCAGCTCACCCAGCAGGTGATGAGCCGGTTCGCCGAGGCCATCGAGCGCTCCGGAGTCGACGTGGTGCCCAAGATCATGCTCGGCGGTGGGCAGTCGCAGGGCGATTCCCACGGTGGCGGCGGGGGCAACAACGTGTTCGAGGCGCTGCTGACGCTCATGCTCAGCGACCGCTTCAATGCGTCGATGCCCACGGGAATGGGTGCTTCCGAGCCCGGCGACCCCAAGACCGAGGCGATGCGTCGCCAGATGCGCGACGGCCTGCTCACCGCGGCCCGCAGCGCAACGGCGTCGCCACAGGCCGGC
>RGZZ01000745.1 GCA_010028905.1 Pseudomonadota bacterium
CAATTCCCCCGCGGCGCCCGGGTCGTTTGCCGGTGCTGGCACCCCGAAAAAGGCCCGGGGGTTGTCAGGGGACCTCATCATCGATCACATCGGCTCCCAGACCGTCAGGATCGCCATGACGTCGTCGAGGCCGCGGCGGATGGTGATCCACCCCGGCGGCCCGTTGTTCGGCAGATGCCCGCCAATGCGAGCGATCGCCCAGAGCGCTTCCTTCGCCGTCGGCGACGCCGGATTCGGCAGCTTGATCCCCCAGCGATTCTTTCCCGACGTCGTCGCCATCCAGGCCAGCAACGCGAGGATGCTCGAAGGCAGGACATTGCTCGCCGGCGTCGTCGGCGTTCGGGCGGCGTGACGCAGCGCGAGCATCTGCCACGCAATCGGAATCTCGACGGCGAGCGTGTTCTCGAGACGCGTCTGGGTCTCGAGCTGCCGGTCCTCCATCGCGCAACCTGTCTTCAGCGCCTTGAAGAACTCCTCGATCAACCAACGCGCGCGGTAGATGTCGACGACGTGGCAGACGTCGGCCTCGGTGGCGATGGGTTCCGTCGTCAACAAGCGCCAACGAACCGGCTCTTCGCCATCGGGAGCCCCGACCTCGGTCACCTCGACGACGTTCACCGTGACGGGCTCCTTGAAGTCGGACACGGATGGTGGCCGCAACGACACCGTCGTCGCCCTGATGTCGAGCTCGGCTTCGCGTGCGGCACGCGGGGTTACCGCTCGACGTCGCCCGCCGCTCGTGACGCGCGCACTCAACTCAACGGTTCGACGCGCTCGGACCGTGATCGCTGCGACAGCGTCATCGAGTTGCGGCTGCGGATGTCCGGGGCGTGACGACGCGCGTGTGAGCGACACGAACGACGAAGCGTGACCTCGTGAGCGGACCGAAGAAATCGTAGTTGTCGCCTTCGCGGTCGGCGACGTGAATGGCCGAGAGACTCTCCGCTGCGAGCGCCTTATCCGTCGCTTGTGCGACCCGCAGCCAGCGAGTCGCCTCGCGCATCGGGTCGGTACGAATGTGTTTCTGTTTCGCCTTCGTCGCCGCCTTCGTCGTCGTCGTCTCTCGCCGCGTGGTTCTCGTCAGCACTTCGTACGCGCCAAGACCCAGCGGGACGGCCTGACCGTCGACGAGCCCGACCAGAAGCGATGCGTGCAGGAAGAATCCCTGTCCACCATGCATCAGCTCGCCGAGACCTTCGCGCCGGGAAGTTCCGCCAAAGCGCGCCTCGGTGGTGTCCTCGACGGACAAAAGCGTCGTCACCGAGCGCGCGCGTGCCCGCGTCGCCGCAAGGTGGGGCGCGAGGATCGCCGCCGCCGAGACACGCTCGTTGCGGAAGAATCGGTAGGTGGCCTCGAGGTCGCTCGGCGACGTCGACGTTCTGGGCAGACTCTCGGCGGGAGCGCTGGCCATCCGTGATGCGACGACGGCGAGTCGCCGGGTGAGTCGGGCGTCGCCGAAGTCGGCGCCGGCGAACTCGTCGATGACGGAGGAGGGGAGCGGGAACGGCGGGTCGTTGCTCATCACCACCCCAGATCACCGTACCTGACCCGCCTCAAGGGGATGTGTTGGATCCTGAGCTCCCCAGGACCCCTCGGGCCTTTTGGGGGCGCTGACACCGGCAAAGCGACCCGGGCGCCGCGGGGGAATTGG
>RGZZ01000746.1 GCA_010028905.1 Pseudomonadota bacterium
GTGAGTTTCTACGAGGGGCGGCTGGCCCTGGTCACCGGCGGGTCAGAGGGAATCGGCAAAGCCGTGGCCGCGCAGCTCGTCTCTCGCGGATGTCGCGTGATCATCGCCGCCCGCCGAACCGACGTGCTCGAGGCAGCCCGTGTCGAGATCGGGGCGCTCGACGCCATCACCGTTGACGTCACGAAATGGACGCAGGTGCGCGACGCCCTCAACGAGATGGTCGAGCAGCACGCCCCCCCCGACCTGCTCGTGACCTGCGCCGGCCTCGCCCACCCCGGATGGCTTTCCGAGACCAACCAGCCACGTACGCGCGACGAAGAGATCATCGCCGAGATCGACGAGATGGTGGCCACCAACCTCATGGGCACGATTCACGCGGTGAAGGCCACGCTGGGCCACATGATCGACAGCCGCAGACCGGGGACCATCGTCACCACCGCATCGCTGGGGGGGCTCTTCGGGCTCTATGGCTACACCGGCTACTGCGCCAGCAAGTTTGGCGTCGTGGGGTTCTCAGAAGCGCTGCGGCGCGAGGTTGCCCCCCATGGCATCGGCGTCACGGTGCTCTGCCCCCCCAACACACGCACCCCCGGCCTCGAGCGCGAGAACCGACGCAAGCCCTGGGAGGTTCTGGCGCAAGAGGAGAAGGCCGCCGTTCTCGATCCCGATGCCGTCGCGAAGAAGCTGCTCGATGCCCTGCCAAGACGACCGCGCATCGTGGTTCCCTCACGCGACGGTCTGGCCGCCTGGCTCATCTCGCGCTTCACGCCGAGCATCCTCGACCGCATCTTGAAGCGCCCGCCCACGGGCGAATCTCGGGCATGAGTCTCGTCGACGCCTACGCAAGAGATGGGTGGGTGAGATGCGACGGCCTGCTGGCCCATCTCCCGCTGAGCGCCTGGTGCGATGAGGTCGAAGGATGGACCGAAGGGGAGCGTCCCCACTGGGTCTACCGCGAGGACAGCCTCACCGCGCCGGGGAAGCGCATCGTGTCGCGCATCGAGCGATTCGTCCCCGAGCACGCCGCGCTGCACCACCTGATCACGTCGGGTCCGCTGCCCGAAGCAGCCGCCCGTCTCTTGGGCGAGCCGGTCGTGCTGTTCAAGGACAAGATCAACCTCAAGCTTCCAGGTGCGGGGCCGTTCAAGGCCCATCAAGACGTGCAGGCCGGCTGGACGCGCTACGCGCAGCGCTACATCACCGCCATGGTGGCCGTGGATGCGGCCGACGAGGCCAACGGCTGCCTCGAGATCGCCAGCGGACGGCATCGGGTGGTGAGCGGCGCCCTGTTCACCCCCCTCGACGACGACCCTGACACCATCTACACCCCCGTCCCCGTGGCGCCCGGCGATGTGGTGCTCTTCGACGGCCTCACGCCGCACCGCTCGGCGGCAAACCTCTGCGGACCGCGCCGCCGCGCCCTCTTCATCACGTATAACGCGGCTTCCGAAGGCGATCACCGCGCCACCTACTATGCTGACAAGCGCGTCAGCTACCCACCCGACATCGAGCGCGACCCGCAGAGGGTCTACGTGTTTCGGGTGTGAATCTCTCCGCCATGCTGCTCGTCGCGCATGCCGCCTTCACGTTCATGATGACCGGGCTGATCTGGTTCGTGCAGGTCGTGCACTACCCGCTGCTGGCAAAGGT
>RGZZ01000747.1 GCA_010028905.1 Pseudomonadota bacterium
CGGCTGCCTTCGTCTGCGCCGTGCCCCTGGCCCTGGCTGGCGGCTGCCTTGCCCGCATTCTCGGCGCCAGGGATGATGCCGAACATGCCGTCACGGGCCTGCTGCTCGCCTTGCCGATGGCGGTCGTCTCGGGGGCGGTGGCTGCGGTGTTCCCCTGCTCGGTGGAAGGCCTGCGACTGAATGACGTGACGCTGGATGCACGTCTTGCGGCTTCTCCCATCGCCGTGGCGTGCGTGACGTTCTGTCTGGCGCTGCTTGCGGGTACCGTGGGCGCGATGCTGCGACAGCTCGTTCGTGTGTGGCGCCACGGTGGGCGAGCCCTCATTCCCCGGTACCTCTCCATCGGGGCTGCTGTGCTCTGCGGGCTCGTCGTGGCCGTGACGCTGAGCACGATGAGCAGCGTGTCTGGGCTCGGGGTGCACCGCCCGCCCCCGAAAGGGGCAAGGGAGGTTGCGGCGTACGTCGGTCCGGTTCAGCAGGCTGCGCTGTGCCTCGGGAGCCTTCCGCTATACATCGGGTCCTGGGTCGAGGTCCGCGCCGCGCTCACGAATCCGGCGGGGCCACCGGTCGCCCTCTGTGTCCCCGTGGAGATCGAGGAGAAGACGAAGGTCGAGGTCGGCAGCGCCACAGCCGAAGGCGCGCCGCTGAGCGGCAGCGGCATGCCGTGCGCCTTGACCTTGTTCGGCGCGAGCTTCGTCGCGGGACTTGCGCTGCGCGTTCTGCGACCAGACAACTCGGGGGGCGACGTGCTCTGGTGCGCGCTGATCTGCTACGCATCGATCGGTCTGGTTGTCTTCTGGTCTGGTGGCTGGGTGAGCGGACAGCTCGTGACCGCGGCCGGAGGAGGCGCGGTGTCGCTCTGGGGCGCGTGCGTCAGCGGCCTCGCGTTGAAGCTGCTGCCCTTCTTCCTGATGTTCTTCATGGGCGTCACGCTGGGTAGCGGGCGTTCGCGTGGGGGACGGGTCTGGTAGAAGGTCGCGGAGGAGGCTAGGGTCGGTGCGGAAACAGGCGCTGCCGAACGGCTTTGGCGCCGTTTGCGATGGCCTGGGCGATCTCGCGTCGGTTCTGCACCATCACGGCGGCATCAGCCAGGAAGCTGCCGGCCACCACCCCTGCGCTGCAGTGCATGCCGAGGCTTGCCGCCATGATCGATACCGCGGCCAGCTTCACCAGTCCGCTCTGCAGGTCTTGCTTCGAGTGGGTGTGTCGCGCATTGTAGAGGTCACGGGCTCCATCGAGGCCGATGGAGCTGCAGTGGCAGAGGCCATAGACGGCCACGGCCGAAGCCACGCTTGCCAGGCCGCTCGCCGCGGCGATGCCGGCGCCGAAGGTCACCATCGACGCGGTTCCGCGGGCCATGCCCGTCGCGATGTCGGCTGCGCCGTTGAAGCGCTGATGATGCGTCTCGGCCGTGCGCAGCTGCTTGAGGCCGTACCACACCTGCACCGCCGCACCCGCCGCGCCGAGGGCGATGCTTGCGTATCGCATGAGCTTCGTGGGGTCGGCCGGAGATGGGGGAAGCGCGGTCTCGGGCGTCTCTCTCGCGAGCGCAGTGGGGGCGGGCGAGGGTGCGTGACGTGGACGGGGTGGCGCGACCAGGGCAGCTGTGATCACGGCGCGCTCTTCCCGCGATCTGCCTTCTCCGGAACG
>RGZZ01000748.1 GCA_010028905.1 Pseudomonadota bacterium
GGCAGCGGACCTCCGAGCACCACCCGCGGGCACGCGCCTGGCGTCACGGTGTGCGGGCTCGTGCTGGTGCACTCACACGTCTTGTTCTCCGTGACGGGGTTGCAGACCGTGCGCCCCTGCTGGCCGCTGCCGCAGGTGCACACCTCGTTGTCGATGCATGCTGCGGCGCAGCCGGAGCACACTGCGCCGTTGGTGAGGATGTCGCAGGTGGTGAAGCCCGTGCCGGGGCTTGACGGGCACTGACAAGACTCACGCGGCACCCCACCATCGGCGCAAGGCGGCTGGCGGTTGGTCTTGTTGTGCACCAGCACGCCGTCGGCCACGAAGTTGTGCAGCGGGTGCTCGACGGTGAGGTCGAACACGTCATGCACGCCCGAGAACGTGGACACCGAGGTGACCTCGATGACGCGTTGCCCCTCGGCGGTGACCTGCAGCAACGAAGTGCGCTTGCCCAGCGCCCAGTCGCCGGCCGGGTGCCAGCCCTTCGAGGTGGGGCAGTACAGCGGGTGGTCGCTCGTGCACTGCAGCGCGCCGCCATCGAAAGCCAGCGTCAAACACTCACGCTGCACCACGCGTCGCCAGGTGATGCGCGTGGCGTGGGTGACGCCGAGCTCGGGGTCGACGCACAGCACCTCGTCACCGACCTTGAGCTCTTCGATGGGCCGACTTCCCCGAGGCGTGCGCACCCGCGCTCCACGCGCGATGCAACCGGGTGGAATGCACGCAGCAAAAGACAACGCGGCTCCCAGCAGGAGCTTCTTCATGGGCTTCCTCTCGCCTGTGACATCAAGGTCAGGGTCGATGCGATGCCCTGCGTCGCCCCGTTCACAACAGCGCAAGAAGACACCACAAGTCGCTTGCGCCGCTCGCGTCTGTGCACGGTGCGCGCCAACCTCGAGGACTCAGCCGATGCCCAGCCACTCGCGCGCCGAGGAGCGCCCGTCGCCGATGCCGAACGTCGCGCCCTTCATGTCCCTCGGCGGATGCGCATAGGTGCCGAAGAGCTGGTCCCACGCGCAGAGCAGCCCGCCGAAGTTGCGCTCGAACCCGCCGCGCATGTGGTGCATCGCGTGGTGGCGCGGGCCGATGAGCACGAAGTCGAGCGCGCCGAGCGACACGGCGACGTTCGAGTGAATCCACCACTGAAAGAGGAAGAAGACGGCCGACAACCACACCGTCTCGGCGAGCGAGAGCGCCCAGAGCCGCGCGATGAGGCTGAAGGCGAAGGCGAAGAGCACGAGGTAGAGCACCGAGCCGCGCATCGCCATGCCCACGTCGAAGTGCGTCGGCGTGTGGTGGACCTTGTGCATCGCCCACGTCCACTTCGTGTGGTTGAGGCGGTGGAGCACGTAGAGCACCAGGTCGAACGAGACGATGGCGAAGACGAGGCGCAGCGGGCGCACACCTTCGCCAGTCTCGGTGCTCGTCAGGGCACGCACGGCGACGGAGACGCCCATCGCGAGCAGCACGCTGAAGACGTCTTCGAAGCGCTCGCGCCACGAGACCACGCGGTGCGCCAGCGGCTTGAGGCGCTCCATGACGAGGCTGACGCCCGCACCCACGAGGCCCGCGGCCGGTTCGACGAGTTCGAGACTCACGACCTGCCTCCTCCCTCTCCCTGCGAGAGCGGGGAGAGGGTGGCGCGCAGC
>RGZZ01000749.1 GCA_010028905.1 Pseudomonadota bacterium
TCGTTACACTTTTCCACCAATCGAAGAACTGCGATGTAACGAGATTGTGAACGCGCACGGGCAGGCGCGCTGGGCCGGGGATGCGCGACTACTTATGTGCCCCCTGCACTGCGCAAAAAAGCCGGCACCCGGCTTCCCCAGGGGCAGAAAAGCCCGCACCCGGCTTTTTCCGCATGAACGCGCCACACGATGCTCGAGGCTTTCACCGACGGCGTATTCCTTCTCGCCCCAGACGAGCGCTGGCACGGACAGCAACAGGTTATGGCCACGAGCCCTCTCGTCATCATCGATAACCCAGAGGGTGCAGAAGGCCACACAGCCTGCTCAAAGAGGTGCCGAGACCTTCCACTGTGAACTCCTCATTATCTTCAAAGAACGACCGCGAGGAAGAGCGAATGTGCCCATCGAGCGACGTCCCCTCCCACGACGAAGGCAACAAACCCGCCGCCGACTTCGATCTCCACGACCTCGAAGGCATGGAGATCGGCGATGACAATCTGCTCACGGCGATCCTGTGCGCGGAAGACGACCCCGAGCTCTCTGATGAGGTTCGCGAGCAGTTCGAATCGCTCCCCATCGAGTTCCACCGAAAAGATGAGTTCAACTCCACAGAATCGCTCTTTGCCGACTGGGTGGAGTGCGGCTACCTCATCTATGAACCGAAGAATCAGCGCGCGTTCTACGAATGGCGCAAGCTAGACCATAGCGTCTACCTCGACATCGAACCCATCGACGACGATATCGAGGAGGCCTACGAGACGTTCGTCACCGATCTGGGGTACAGGGACGAAGACGAAGGCGAAGACGAAGACGAAGGCGAGAACGAAGGCGAAGGCGGGAGCGCGAAAGACGAGAACGAAGGCGAAGGCGAGAGCGGCGCGGCGCGCTCCAACAGCGGATCGCACTGAAGCGACGCGCGCAACGCATCACCGCGAGGCGCGTGTGAGGCTCACCTCGCGTGATTGGCCTCGGCCGCTGTGTCTGCGGCTTCGGCTTCGAGGAGGCGCACGGAAGCTGCCCCGCTGCCCTCACGCAACATCTCCAATGCGCCCGCGGCCTGGGGCGACACAGCCGCAACGATTCGATCGTCTACCCGCAAGACGGTGGCGCCCGTGGGAACCACGTCCTGCCCTGCCCGCCGGACGTTGACCAGCAGACATCCCGCTGGAAGTCCCAGATCGGACTACGGCTTCCCCGCAAAGGGCGCGCCGGGGAGAATCGGGGTTTCGACGAGAACCGTCTCGCGCAGCGGTGTCTTGTCGGCCCCTCCCATCATCAGACGTTGCAGGAGCGACTCGTAGATCGGCGGTGACCCCACGATCTCGGCCGTGAAGTAGGCTGCGAGGCACGCGGTCAACAGCGCAAGCATGAGACTGTAGTTGGCGGTCATCTCCACGAGGTCAGCGCTGACCGCCGACATGAATGCCGCCGTGAAGACACCGCTGGCGAAATCGCGTTGCAGCTCCTCAACCGCGAAGACAAGGCCCGCAAGAGGCGCGTTGAAGGCTGCCGCGAGCCCCGCGGCCGCGCCAGCCGCGATCAACGCCCGTCTCTCCTGGCCCCGGTGGCGGAACCAGGTGCTGACCATCTACCCCAGCGCCGCCCCCATCTGCACCGTTGGCCCCTCTCGTCCGAG
>RGZZ01000750.1 GCA_010028905.1 Pseudomonadota bacterium
GCCGTCTGGGAAGTGTTTGGCGCCCTCTCCAGTGGAGCCCGATTTGTTGTCGCCGAAGAAGAAGGGGCCGCAGCGGTAACGCTTCTTGCCCGCCGCCTGCGAGAGAATGACGTCACCCATATCACGCTCACCCCCACGCTGCTTGCTACGCTCGACCTCACCGATACTGCTGCACTCGAGTGCGTGGGTTCAGCAGGTGAGGCCGCCCCCTCTGGCCTGTTGCAGAAGCACGCGCGGCAGACTCGAGTCATCAACGCCTATGGCCCTACAGAGACCGCCATCTGTGCCGCTGCCTTCCTCTGCGGCGACGTCACAGAAGGGAACGTTCCCATCGGACGCCCGCTGCCAGGAGTTCGGCTGTACGTGCTCGATGACCAGATCGAGCCCTTGCCCCTCGGCGTTCCTGGGCGGCTCTACATCGGCGGTGCTGGCGTGGGACGAGGCTATGCCTCCCGCTCCGGCCTCACCGCCGAGCGCTTTCTCCCGGACCCCTTCAGCGACGTGCACGGCGCACGAATGTACGACAGCGGCGATCGATGCCGCTGGGTGACGACCTCGGCCGACCCGGAAGCACCGTGGGTTCTCGAGTTCCTCGGTCGCGTCGACGACCAGGTCAAGCTGCGCGGCTTCCGCATCGAACCTGGCGAGATCGAGGCAGCATTGAGCCGACACGAGACGGTGCGAGGCGCCGCCGTGGCCATGCGCGACGGCCAGCTGGTGGCGTGGCTTGAGCCCCATCGCGGAAGCGAGGCGCTGCAGCGCAATCTCGTTCGATGGCGTCAGGAGCGCGTCAGCCAGTGGCGAACACTGTACGAATCGTCGTACGGCCAGCGGCAGGCCAACGACCTCGCCTTCGATATCACGGGCTGGAACTCGAGCTACACAGGTCAGCCCATCCTGGCAGACGAGATGCGCGAATGGGTCGACGCCACGGTGGCACGCATCCGTGAAGTCATACCCACATCCGATCTCACAGACGCGCGGCCGCGCGTCCTCGAGATCGGCTGTCCCCCCGATCTGCCCACATCCGATCTCACAGACGCGCGGCCGCGCGTCCTCGAGATCGGCTGTGGGACGGGGCTGCTGCTGGCGCGCCTGGCGCCCGACTGCGCAACGTACGTCGGCATCGACTTCTCGCGCGAGTCAGTGACCGCCGCACGCGCCCTCTGCGCGAGTCGCGCCGATCTCGCCCACGTGGAGCTTGAGGAGCGCACCGCAGACGACACCGCACACCTGCCCGAAGGCGGGTTCGATCTCGTCATCCTCAACTCCATCATTCAGTACTTCCCGGGCGTCGAGTATCTCGAGCGGGTCGTGCGGGGCGCGCTGCGCCTGCTCGCCCCGGGAGGCCGCATCTTCCTCGGCGACCTTCGCCACCTCGAGCTGCTGCCCGCCTTCCAGGCCTCCATCGCCCTGCACAAAGCCGTCGATAGCGGAGGCAGCGTCACAACATCCGAGCTGCGCGTCCGCACCGAGCGCGGCGTGCGCAACGAAGAAGAGCTGCTGCTGTCGCCCGCGCTGTTCACCGAATGGAAGAACAACTGGACCCAAATCGCGCGCGTCGAGGTGACCCCCAAGCGCGGCCATGCACGTAACGAGCTCACGAAGTACCGCTACGACGCCGTGCTGTTCAC
>RGZZ01000751.1 GCA_010028905.1 Pseudomonadota bacterium
CATCACGAGCACCGACTGGCCCGCCACCGCCCTCTTGCCGAAGGCGCTCGCCACAGGCGGCATGGAGGCCTTCGCGCTCTGCCCGACCGATCACATCATCACGTACTCGCGCTACCTCACCGAGAGCCACGCCTACGCGCCGCCCATCGACGCCGTGACCTTCAACCGAGCGCTCGCATCCCTGGTCGAGCGCTGGCAGCCCGACGTCATCATCGCGGGCGACGACCCGGCGCTCTGGCTGCTCCATCGGCTGCGCCTGTCATCCGAGGTGGCGACCCACGCCCCCGCCCTGGCCCCTCTTCTCGAACGCTCGCTGGGGCGCCCGGACCGGCTGCTCGAGCTCGAGCGCAAGTCTCGCCTCGCAGACACAGCGCGCGCCCTTGGCATCGCCACGGCTCCCGAGTGCGTGAACCCCTCGGTCGACGAAGCGCTGGCCTTCGCCGAGACCCACGGCTGGCCCGTGGTGGTGAAGCATGACTACACCTGGGCCGGCACGGGCGTGCGCTTCGCCCACGCCCCCGATGAGCTGCGCGTGCTGCTCGGCTGGCGGCCCGACATCGCCACCATCGCCCCACGCGCCGTCATTCTCTCGAGATTCATCGGGGGGACCACCTACGAGATGAGCTACGCCGCCTGGCAAGGGCGCCTGCTTGGATGCCTGTCGCTCGAGAAGGTCGAGATCACGCGTGGAGGCGGTTCGGCCGTGGTGCGACGCGCCGACGACTCGCTCGTCAACGCTGTCGAGAAGCTCGTCGCGCACTTCGGGCTCAGCGGGGTGGGCGACATCGAGTTCCGCGTCGACCCTTCGACGGGGGAACCGTGCCTGCTCGAGATCAATCCCCGCGTGGTGCCCACCACGCGTCTAGGCCCCCTCTTCGGCCTCGACCTCTGCGCCCTGCTGCGCGACGCCGTGCGCGGAACGCTTACGAGCCCCCCCGCAGTCGCCGCTCACCCCATGGGCCGGGCGGGCACGCCTCTTCAGGTGGCCCTGTTCCCCACCGAGTGGATGCGCGACGCGCAGAGCCCGCATCTCGTCAATGACCACCACGACGCGCCGTGGAGCGAGCCCCGCCTCATGGCCGAGATGATGCGGCGCTTCGCCCCCGCCGAGCAGCACAGGCCTGCAGCGGATGCCGCCCTCTTCTCGACGATCACGAGCGCCGCGCGAAGCGTTCCATCGTGAGCCTCGCCCACACCGAAGGCCGACGGTCCTCTCGCGCCCACGCCCGCTCGCAGGAGATCTCGACGTGAGCACACCCTCCAGGCTTGTTGGGCCCCTCGGCTATGGCCACTCTGAAAACGTGCCGCACCTGCTCGACACGCTCGGCATCTCGCTCATCATCACCACCTACCAGGCCCAGCGCGTGCTCTGCCTGGCCTCCAACGGCGAGCGCACCATGATGACGCAGCGCTACTTCGAGCGCCCCACCGGGGCGGCGTACAGCGGCCACGAGCTGGCCGTAGGAACCCGACGCATGATCTGGCGCTTCGCGCCCACGGGCTCGCTGCGGCGGGCCGATGGGGGGCTGCTCGAGCACGACCTTGTGCTGGCTCCACGCCAGTCGCACGTGACCGGCGACATGCTCGTGCACGATCTCGATTTCGCGGGCGACACCCTCGTCGCGG
>RGZZ01000752.1 GCA_010028905.1 Pseudomonadota bacterium
GTGAGAGCGTAGGCAAGCCACGCGAAAAAGGGCTGGAGGCGACGTCAAGGGAGCGTTAAGGGGGAGATGTTCGGGGGCGTCTTTCACCGAACATCACAAGACCCCTGTGATTCCTCGCGTTTCGCAGCCCCTGTTCGGCGATTTGGAACCGAACAGCCGATCAGAGCAGTCCGCTGGCGCGAGCCACGGCTTTCTCGACGATGCGGCCCAAGAAGCCGGGGTGGTGGGCGTCGATCTTCTCGGCGGCGGCGATGGTGGGGGCGAAGAAGTCGCGATGCAGGTCGGCCACGACCTGCGGGTCGTCGCTGAACATGTTGACCTCGTCATTGGCTTCAAGGCTCTGGGCATCGAGGTTGCTCGATCCGATGGTGCAGGCCTTGCCATCGAAGGCGGCGACCTTGGCGTGCAGCATGGGGTGACCGCCGTATTCGTATACGTTCACGCCCGCGCTCAGCATCTCGTTGTAATGCGCCCGCTCAGCGATCTGCTCGTACGCATGGATGTTGATCTTGGGCAGCACCACGTGCACGTCGACCCCGCGACGAGCGGCCGCACACAGGTGGGCGATGACTTCCGGGTCGGTGAGGTAGGGGTCAGCGATGTCGATGCGCTTCGCGGCCGTGTCGATGGAGCGCAGGTAGGCCAGCTTGATGGAGATGTCGCTGCGCCCCTCGTGGCCGATGATGCGCGTGGTGCCCTCTGACTCGCTTGCGTGCAGGCGCGGGAACATGCGCCGCATCTCGGCGGCCGAGAGGTCGCCGCCCTCCTGCTGCCACTGGCGCAGGTAGACGGCCTGCAGATCGGACACGGCGGGGCCGGTGAGGCGGCAGTGCACGTCGTGCCACAGGTCACGGTACTCGTCGCCCACGTTCATTCCACCCATGTATCCGACACGACCGTCGAGCACCAGGATCTTGCGATGCATGACATGGTTGGGAAATGGGTCCGGCTTCTGGGCCAGTACCTTCACCCCGTGATCCTTGAGATATTGGAAGATGCCCGGGTCGGTGGGAACGCCGTTCGACTTGTGATACGAACCCACAGGGTCGTACAAGAAGCGCACCTCGCAGCCCCGCTCAGCGGCCGCCGCCAGATGACGCGCGTAGTCCCAGCCCGCCTCGTCAGACTGGAAGTCGAACACGCAGAAGTTCACCGTCGACTTCGCGTGGTCGATGTCGTGCAGAATCTTGGGGAAGGCCCGCGCGCCGTCGACCAGGGGGTCGACGTGATTGCCCTTGGTGGCCCGCGTGGCCGTGGCCTGATCGAGGTAGCGGCTCCATCCGGCCCAGTCGCCCGGGTGAACGCCAGCCGCGCAGGGCCCACCAGCACGTCGCCTGCCCGGTCGGCACGATGCATGCCCCGCATCAGGTAGTCGATGCTGCCCGCGTCGGTGCCTCGCGCGGTGAGCACGCGCACGAACTGCTGGCTCATGGTACAGGCCTCGTCGATGGAGCCATAGCGCTTCTCATCGAGGTCGCGAAGCAGGCAGTCTCCGAGCACGGCCAGCCCACGGGGGGGCATGGCCGCGAGCTGCTTGTCAGAGAGATCGCGCGCCAGCTCGAGGGGACGGCGATGCATCTCGAGACGCTGGGCCACGTGTCGCGCCACGCGACGGGCCGCCCC
>RGZZ01000753.1 GCA_010028905.1 Pseudomonadota bacterium
CGTTATCGTGAAGAGCCCCATGCTGAGGATCGCCGACTGACGCTCGCGCCCCGCGTGCAAAGAGAAATAGCTCGACGCGGCGAAAAGAGCGACCAGAATTACGTACGCAAAATCGTGGGATATTGAAGCGTCTCCGACGGCCCATGCGAAGCCTACCAAGAGCAGGGCCGCGATGGCTAAGCCCTCAAATGCCAAAGGAGGATAAAGCGGGTGCGCCGTGCGGCGCGCGTCTTTCCTCAGCAAGGACGAAGTCAACGGGAGAGTGAGGGGAATAAGCGCGCGCGCGCACGCAGCCAGCGCCTGCATCGTTTAAGATCTCTAGCAAAAATTTCGCAATGGCGCTCGGCGACTGGCACCCCGACTCCGTCCTCAAGTGCGCGCCGGAGCTCCTCGGCTCGTGCGCGAGGAAGTGCAGCTGCGACTTACGGGACGCCTTCGAGAGCGGACTGTGGGCTCAGCACCTGCAGGACCAGAAGAACTTTGCGGCGCCCGTGCAGGGAGTGCGTTTCTTCTTCTACCCCGAAGAATCCTCCTCGACGGACGCGGACAGCGTCTCTTTGCTGCGCGGGAGCAGAGGATATATCTGCGCCACGCCCAAAACAGCTCAGCTGGATGCCGATGGCGCGATTCGCATGAGTCTCGAAGCCGTCAAGGACGCGGTGCAGAAAGGCAAAGCGTGGGAGGCCAACAGAAAGGCGTACCTTCAGCTCGTGGCCGCGAGCGCGCCCGTTCCAGTACTGCACATGACCGTGGGCCGCCCCGCGGACAGGAGGTTCGGCGCTTCGGACTGCCTCCTGGGTCTCTTCGAGTGCGTGCACGTCGACGCGACGCTTCTTTCTTGCCTCTTGAGGCCTACGGCGTCTCCGTGCGGCTGCATCTCCGCGGAGGAAGCGCGCAGGCAGGCGGCCGAGGCGCTGGGCGGCGGAAGAGCCGTAAAGAGAAGGAGGCAGCTGTTCGTGTACTCGAACGCCGGCGCTCAGATGGGCCCGGCGGGCAGAGTGGCGCTGACGGGCGCGCACTGCAAGGACATCTACGTCTCCAGTCTGCAGCGCGCAGCCGGCACCGTGCGCCTGAACGCGTTCTGCATCTCGGATCCCGATGTTCTGGAGGAGCTGCGCCGCGCCGCCGCGCGCGGTGTAATAGTCCGGGTGCGATACGACTTCCGGCAGCAGTCCAAAACTCTGCCCATCTGCTTTGAGGAAGAGCGCTTTCGCCACGTCGAGGTGCACCCGGTCATCGTCAGCGAGGACGACAAGCTCCTCATGCACAAGAAAGAGCTGATCGTCGACGCGGAGAAACAGGGGTTCTATGTCACGGGCAGTTACAACCCCACGTCGAACGCGAGGGGGAGCCAGGAGAGCGTCTGCGTCCACGCGGACAGGGACGTGCTTCAGCTCCTGGCCGAGCGCTTTGACGCGGATTGGGCGCAGGAAGAGCAGAACTTAACTCGCGAGGTCACGGGCCCGCGCAGGAAGGCGCCAATATCGCTCGAAGACGGCCTCTCGCAGAGCTCGTAGGATTAATGCAAATGGAGGTAGAAGAGGCGCAGGGGCTTCCCCGCGTCGTTCTGGTGCCGCCGCGCGGTGTGAGCGTAGAGCGCGCGCGGGACAGCGACGCGGCA
>RGZZ01000754.1 GCA_010028905.1 Pseudomonadota bacterium
AGGTACCCCCGTAACCCCGGTGCAGGCGAGGATTCTCAAGTGGCTGCTATGAGCCCGCGGCCCTGATGCCGTCGCAGCAGCGGCCATTGTTACCAGCGTCGAGGGTGCAGATGCCTGCCGCTGGTTTCACGGGCCGCGCCGTCGCCGCTGTGGCAGCCTGAGTGACCCCCGCGGCAAGCATCGAGGTGACCAGCGCGATCAGAATTGAGCGATTTTTCAACGTCATCTACGCCTCCTTGGCGGTCCATCGCGATTCTGCGAGGCATATGAATGTTGGGCAAAACCTTACTGATTGTTACGCTGGTTAAGTCTTAGGCTTGCGGCGTGTCAGACGTTGATGTCGGTTCAACAATCAAGCGGTTGCGGCAAGCCGCAGGCATCACTCAGGCCGCACTCGCCGAGGGGCTTGTCAGCGCCGCCTACATCTCCCTGATTGAGAGCGGCCGGAGAGTCCCTTCCGGGGAACTGCTCGATGCCCTGCTCGAGCGGCTCGGCGCCGGGCGAGGACAGGACGCACAGGACCGTGACCTGCTGCTGAAAGTGGTGGCAGCCACGGAAGTCGGCGACATCGCTAGCGCGAGCGCCCTGGTTGCGGCCGACCCCGATGCCTCAGCAACGCCCCTGCGCCGACTTGCGCGCGCCCTGGTAGACCAGCGAACGCGCTTCTACCAGCGGGCTCAGGAAGAGTTCCTTGAACTCGCGGACATATTCGAGCACGGAACTGAGGAGCATCTTCGCGCGGTTCGCGGAGCCTGCGCCTGCGCGCGCTACACGGGCTGGCTCGAGCGCGCGATCTCGACGGCCGAACACGCCTTGCGCCTGCCCACACCGCGCAGCAACCCGGTGCTGGACGACCTGCGCGTCACCATTCGCGGGTCCACCGCGACTCTGCTTGCTCTGCGCGGCGACTACGCGGCGTCACTGGCCATGTGCCGCGGGACGATCGAGCAGGCAACCACACCGTGGGCGCGGGCGAGCGCCCTCTGGGTGCAATCGATGACATATGAGAGCCAGGGCGAGGACGAACTGGCAGTGATGTCCGCGCGCGAGGCACTAGCGCACGCGCGGGCAGGCAACCTCCCCATCGCCCAGGCCGAGATAGCCAACGCCGCTGCCTGGCTCGAGCTGCGGCTTGGTGGAGGATGTCCTGCAGCGGGCCGGCGCCATCGACAGCGTCGCTGCTGTCCGCGCCACCCTGGCGGAGCTGCGCGCGCGTACTGAAAGCATATTTGTCGCCTTGGAGGACTTTGAGGCGGCTATCGCGATGATGTCCCCCAATCAGCATGTGATGAGAGCCCACAACCTCTGCATCATGGGTGCTCTGTTGCGGGATGCGGGCGATGCCGAGACGGCTGTTGCCATGTTGAACCGGGCGCTGGCAGAACTGCAGAACACGGAGAACTGGGCCGAGACCTCCCGCGCATGGCGTGAGCTGAGCGTCGCCTATGAGCAGTTGGGGCTTGTCGAGCCGGCGCTGGAGTGTATGAAGCGGGCCGCTCAACTCGTCGGCCTTCGACCCATCTCCACAACTAGCCAGACAGTGGAATCCACGGCACCGACCGGCTGAGCCCGATTTGCGATTGTTGCCGCTTGCTTCCCGCGGGATGCCCGCGGTGATGCG
>RGZZ01000755.1 GCA_010028905.1 Pseudomonadota bacterium
GGGGTTGGCTCCGTTGACCCCCACAAAGCGTGGGGGTTGGCACCGTTGACCCCCAGCACTGGCGGGAGTTGGGACGTTGGTTCTCCCCCGACCTTGGGGGGCGGAGTCGTCTGGGGGAGGAACCCTGGCCGTTGCAGAAGGGCTTCTCATGATTCGCACACGTGTCGTCTCGATGGTCTTGCTGCTCACGCTCTTCATGTCGGGCCAGGCTCGCGCCGATGCTCCCGTCATCGACCATACGGCCTGCGCCCAGGCTCCGCGGCTCTCGCAGGCCGCGCTCGATCAGGCCCGCCGCCTGTCGGTGGTCTTCGGCCATCAGTCGGTGGGGGGCAACATCCTCGAGGGCCTGAACGCCATGGCCGAGCATGCCCCTTCGAGGTATCGCCTGCCGCGGCTGAACGCGTTCGAGATCGGTGAGAACGGCGATCCGGCCTCGAAGGTGAATGACTTCGTGCGGCGGCTGGGCCGTCTGCGTTGCGACGTCGCGATGATGAAGCTGTGCTTCGTCGATCTCGAACAGGGGGGCAGTCCGGCGCGGGTCTTCGAGATCTGTCGCGCGGGGCTCGAGCGTGTCCGGGGCTGTCGTCTGGTGTGGTGGACCATGCCGCTCATGACGAGCGGGAACCGGCTGCGCAACGACTACAACGCGCGCGTGCGCGCCTACTGCCGCGCCAGGGGCGTGCCGCTCTTCGACCTCGCCGACATCGAGTCGCACGGCCCAGGGGGCGAAGAGGCCCGCGACGCGCAGGGGCCTTGTCTGCATCGGGCCTGGGCGAGCGACGAGGGGCACCTCAACGACGCCGGCGCCGCGCAGGCGGCACGGGCCTGGTGGGTGCTGCTGACCCGCCTGCCGTGACGTCGACGGGGCGGCGCGTCAGCGGTTCTCGTCTACGACTTCCTTGCGCACGCTCCACAGGGCATCGGTGAAGTATCGCGATGCGTCGTGAAACTCGGCCAGCGGTTCGAACCCGGTCTCGAGGGCGAGGCGACGCACCTCTGACGGGAGGAACTTGAATGAGTACTCGAGATGAACGGGCTCCCAGGACGCAGGCTGATCTGCCCGCGGTGACGCCGACAGCGGCGCGGCGGCGTTCACATCTCGTCTCAAACCGTTAACACCCGCGTCGTCGAAGTTCACATCGACGCAACCATCTCGCAACAGCGCGCGCGCGTTTCGTTCACGTCTCTCCTGTATCCTCGTTCTGAGGAACGTGAGAAGGAGGAACGTGAGATGGGTGATTCACAGGTGACACAGATGCCATCAGAGGGTGGAGGGGGACTGACCCCCCAGCAGGCCACCCTGCGCGCCGCGCGCAACCTGCTGCGCCAGAGCGGGGGCGACCTGCAGGCGCTGCCGCCGAAGCTGCAGCGGGCCATCCTGCTCGATCAGCAGCAGCGCAACGCCGCGGGCCATGCGCGGATGCGCGCGGCCCATGCCGCTGAGCCGCCGGCGGAGGATCCACACGGCGCGGCCGATCAGGTCGCGTTCGGATTGAGCCAGACCACCCGCGCGGCGCACGGCCTGCATCGCAAGGCCTGGGGGCTCGATGGGGTCGACGCGGCGCAGGCCACCGAGCGCGACCTTCACCAGACGAGGATCGCGCGGTTCGAGCAGCGCCT
>RGZZ01000756.1 GCA_010028905.1 Pseudomonadota bacterium
TCCACGACCAGTAGCCGTGACTGTATGCCGCGTCTCGTTCCATTTCGCCGGTAGTTTTACCACGCTGCGCAAGTGCATCGAGTACGTGAATACGAGTGTTCGGCAACGAGGATGAAGAGGAGAGGAGAGAACGTGGTGTCGACTTCGATGAGGATGAAAGAGACGTCGAGGGCGGAAGACCAAGTGTCGTATACACGGGCGAAGTACTTTGTTTGGCGTGTGTATTCGAACGAGCATGTGCTCTCGTTACAAAACCATCGTTGTGTGAACTTGTACGTTTTGACGACGAGCTCATGCTTGACGCATGAACGAAACCACTCGAACGAGGTGATTGGGGACGAATGTGAGATGTTGGACGGTCTTGGACAATAGCGGGATTGGTCACCACCTTCTTCAAAGTTTCTTGTGACACGACTCGCGATCGTGCTTTTGTCGGTAGCCTATGCACCAATAACGTGTACCCAGGAACAAAGTGGATGCACGACACTGCGAGGATGTCGAACGTTTGCTGCACGGCGACGAAGAGTTGCGACGCTCTGGAGACCACGACGCCTCCTCGAAGTACATAGTCGAACACGATCGACGCCACTGCGAGACCGAGGAATGTAGCGATTGCTACGCGCGGCGAGCGAGGAACGATGCACCACATGACGAAGACATCGAAGACCGAGGTGCTTGCTACAACGACGCTCGGTAGAAATAGCGTGTCGTGCAGTACATGCACAGTACCGTCACAATCGAGGATCGAAGCTGTGCGCCACAACATTGCGCCTTGTGCGGCGATTGTGAGTGATGCGATGACGAGCATCGCACTCCGTCGAAATCGACTCGGCGTCGGTCGGCTCATTTTGCGTCGCGTCCACCACATCCACTCGACAAATAGACAGAAGAGTGCAGTTGATGTGGTTGGTATGGACTGCACTACGATTGCACCTACGTCGTTGTGAATACTTGTCGGTGCACTGGTCGATGACTCAAACAAGAATGTGAGAGAAGTGCAGTTTGAGTCTGCAAGTGGAGACATGCTTGCGTTCATTGCGCACTCACGTACTCGTTGCACCATCGTCACGGAAAAAAAAGCGTTCTCCTTTTTTTTTCTGACCTCATCTTACAAGAGACGGGAATGCGCATGACGACGACTGCAGAGACGAAATGGTCGTTGGGTCAAGAAGTGCATGTCACGATGGACGCACATGCGATCAACTCATTCGTCGATCAGCACAAATCGGGTGTCATATGTTTCCGATGCGGCGAGAAGGGGCACGTGCGGAACCAGTGCCTTACATTCAAGACGACTCTGTGCTGGAATGGGAGCAGCGATGCGTGCTCGGATCCGTTATGCACTTTTGCACACGGAAAGAACGAACTCCGATGTCCTCGTCAGCCGAGGTGTGTGCGCGTCGTCAAGCAAGCAGGCACCTTGATCTGCATTGGGTGCAACTCAACAGAACACACGTTCCGTCGGTGCCCACTCCATCAGGACTTGCTATTCTTGTGATCTATTCCAAAATGAGCCTAAACTAAAATGCACAGCGTGAGTTGAAGACACGATTACGATATGTTTCAAAAATAGTAGCAGATCCTCCAGCTCGAATTTGACGTTGCAAACAACTCGTTGCA
>RGZZ01000757.1 GCA_010028905.1 Pseudomonadota bacterium
ACTGGGTCGTGGCCACCCGTCAGTCACCATGTGCACGAGTCAGCATGCCAGTGCTCAGTCGTCGCGGCGCACGGCGGCGGCCCGCCGCGCAGACTCTCTGCCACTCCGCCACACGGATCAACAAGGGTGGCGGGCTCTGAGGCCTCAGCCCACCGGCCCGAACATGCACCGACGCGCCCGCGCACGGCCCGTCAGAGGTCGAGTCGTGCCGGGTTGCTTACCGTTATTGCACCGAGTGTTCGGTCCATCTCACAAAAACGGGCCCACGTAGTTAATCAACACAAAATGGTACAGGGCGCGAGGGCCAACCTGCGGCGCGCCACGCAAGCGAAGGAGCGAGCCGAGCCCCGAGCACAACCACAAGAAAGCGAGCACAAGAAAGCGCCTCCCGACTGAGAGGGGAGTGCGGCCTCTCTCCGCGCTCTCTCGGCGCGCGCCCGCGCGCTCCCTCTCTCTCTCTCTCTTGTATGTATGTGTGCTTGTGCCTCACGCGCAAGCCCCTCTCTTGTCTAGCGGCGGATTGGCGGCGAGTTCGTGGGTGGCCCGCGGCTCAGCGCATCTATTCTCAGCGCATCTTCTCGCCCTTGAAGAGCTCGCGCAGCGACATGAGGCTCATGTCCTCAAAGGAGGAGACGCGCTGGTCAGCGATGCGTAGATCGGCGCCATTGCGCCGCGCGCCGCCCATGACGGCGACCACCTTGGCAGTGGCATCGTGGCCAGCGAGGATGTCGTCGACGTCATCGCTGAAGACGACGCATCGCTCAGGAGGACGCTCGAGCTGCGAACGACGGGGGAGAACGGAGGCGGTCAGTCGTGTGATCAGGGGCCGCCCAGGTCTCAATCTGGCACAATCTGGCATCAATCTGGCATCGCTCGGGCGGGCGACACCTTAATGCATCCGACGAGGTAGGCCTGCTCCGTAGTCTCGCATCCGTCCTCTGCTGTCACCGAGATCGGGCAGAGATCTCGCAGGCCTGCACGCTCGAGGACGCTGGCGAGCGCCCCCCGGTCCATCGTGGCGCCCGCGCACACGCAGCACGGCACCTGATACTCGTTGAGCAGCGTCAGCCACTCCTTGGCACCGTCCGCAACTGCAAAGTCAAAGTCGCGAAGCACCGTGTTCTTCGCGTGGTAGTGCTGCAGAGAGAGTAAGGCGAGCGCCCAAATGCGTGAGAGAGGGAGAGAGGAGCGAGGGGGGGCGAGAGAGAGGCGCGAGAGAGGTGAGCGCGGGACACAGAGGAACGCCCGAGGCGCCTCGAGGCAGGTTTCAGTTGTGTCTCTTGAGCGAGCGCACCTCAAATGCAAGCTTTTGCGTCTCGCCCCAGTCGTCGGTCCAGCGGAAGGTTTGCTGGATGGCACGCTCGGGGCGCATCCCGATGGCGCGCAGGATCTCGTCGTCGTCGGGCTCGCGCATCCCCTGCTCCGCGGCCACGAGCGCCCACGGGCGCCGGTGCATCTCGATCGCGTTTGAGAGCATCACGTCGAGTTTGAAGATCACGCCGTACTGCTGCAGTGGAAAGTTGTTGAAGCGCAGCCGCGACATGTAGTCCGGCTGGAGGAGTTCGTTGAGATCGGAGGCGCGCAGCTGCTGGGGGTCGGCCTGGAGAGCCGCGTAATAGC
>RGZZ01000758.1 GCA_010028905.1 Pseudomonadota bacterium
CCTCGGGCGAGGCCGCGAACCCCCAGGGACAGGCGTCTCCCGCGCAGACGGCGGGGGTTCCGCAGGCCGCCGCCGCTCCGGTGAGTCGCGCTGAGATCACCCGGCTCCAGTCGGTTCTTCCCCAGCTCGTTGCACGGGGGGCTATCTCGGCGTCCGATGCCGCAGCCCTCGAGAAGCTCATCCAGAGCGCAGGGTCAGCCGACATCGACGGTGGGCAGGCACTGCTGCGCAAGGCCCTCGACACCGCAGATCGTCTGCGTCAGAGCGGCGTTGACCTCACGCGCGATCCAGGTCGGGTAGACGCGGTCGTCCCTTCTCGAGAATCGAGGGAGGCGCGCACGTCTGACCGCAGCGCGGGCTCCCGCTCTGTCGATGACGTGGTGCTGAAAGCGAGCGGCGGCAGCCTTCAGAGCAGTGATTTTGAGTTCCTCGCACGCGCGACGGGTGCAGCCGATGGCGCGCGCAATCTCGCAGACGCCCTCGAGTGGATGATGTCTCAGCCCAACGGGGGCCAGCGCATGATCGACATCCTGCGTCAGGGCTGCCTCCCCGGCAGCACCACCTATCTGGCCCAGGCTCTGGCGAACATGGGGCAGGCCTCTCCCGAGCAGACGCTGGGCCTCTTGTTGCTCACCACCGATGCTCGGGGAGGTGCCGCCGAGCTGGTGCGCTTCTTCGGGGCCATGTCCGGTCGCGCGCAGGCCGCAGGTCAGTTCGCGACGATGTTTGAGGGCTTGACGCGATCATCGGCCGCCGCAGGCGCGATGGCCGAGCTGCTCGAGACCCTCACGAACGCGTCTGTTGAAGACCGCAGCGGCTCGAAGACCATGGCCCGTCTGCTGAACGAGTCCAGCGCGGGGGCGAGCGGGGCCGCGAACCTCAACAAGGGATTCGGTCGAACGCTCGAGGTCGAGGGAGGGGCTCGCGCTTTTGCGCGCATCCTGCAACGGCTTTCGAGTGGGGCAGAGGATACGGCTGACTTCCTCGAGCATCTCGGAAGCCGAGAGAGCGGTGGAGAATCTGTGGGGCGTCTCCTCGCTCGCGCCTCCGCCTCAAGAGACGGCGCCCGACAGGTGCTCGACAGCTTCGTGCGGATGGCCGACGCGGAGGGGGGGCGGGAGAAGACCGGAGAGATCCTCGCCCGCGCCATCGAATCGCACAGCGGCGCCAGGCTGGTTGCAAACCTCACAACCGAATCGCTGACCGCAAAGACCTTCGAGGCGCTCCTCAGCCGTCTCGACAGCGCGAGCACGCCGGAGACGAGCACGCGTCTCACGTCAGCCTTCGAGAAGATGCAGACGCATCCGGACGCTGCGCAGCTTCGCCTGCGATCGGCGGATTCGCCTGAGCTGGGCAGCATCCTCGAGCGCTTCACGGCGCCCCGGGCTGACGCATCCGCCCAGGCGCGATTGTCGGATGCGGTGATGCAGTCTCGGCAGGCGGGCGATGCGCGCTTCGAAGCTTCCCACGCGACCGTTCATGCGGAGGTTTCGCGCAGTGCGGCCACCGAGGCGGGAGCAACGCGTACGCACGCCCAGGCTGCGTCGGGTGGGCAATGCGGTGGGCTCGAGCATCTCTCGTCTGGCGAGAGACAGGCGCGCTCGACCCAGGTGGTGCAGG
>RGZZ01000759.1 GCA_010028905.1 Pseudomonadota bacterium
GTTCGACACCAGATGATCGGTGAGCCCCTCGTGGAAGCTCGCGCCGCGGGTTGCCACGGCCCGAGCCAGGGCGGTGGTGGTCCAGCAGTGCGCCTCGCCGCCCACGGTGAGACAGCCGTCGAGACCGATGTGCACCAGAGTCTGCACGTGATCGTAGAAGAACACGTCATCAGCCAGGTTCTTCACCGCATCGAGGAGACCCGCACCCACCGGGCGGTTCTCGCCGGACGACGTCGTGCGCTGCGCGGCCACGGGATACTCGGGTATCATGTCGAGCCGGTTCACCACGCGATACACCGTGGCCACGTACTGCTCGCAGAAGCGACGGTTCCCCACGCGGGGCGCGCCGAAGGTGTAGGTCGCGCGCGGCGCCTTCCCCAGGCGCGTCAGCCGATGGGCGGCCAGCTTGGCCAGCGCGCCGCCGAGAGAATGCCCGGTGACGAAGAGAGGTCTCTCACCCAGCCCCACCAGTCGTTCGCAGATCTCGTCCCACGACTGCTCGAGGGCGGTGGCAAAGCCCAGATGCACCCGCCCGTCGTAGGGCTTCACGACCGTGAGCGGCGCGATGGAATCGGTGATCCAGTTGGGGAGCGTGACCGGGTCGCTCCCGCGAAACCCCAGCACCGCATGGGTGTCGCACACGCCCACATACCCTCGCGTGCGCGTCACCCCGTGGACGAAGGGCGTCGCGCGCAGGCCCAGGCGCAGCAGGGCCTCGGCCTCAGGTGACCGGCGGTACGCCACATCGGCGGCGTGAGCCAGATAGAGTGCGTTCTCGCGATGAAAGCCCGCTTCGTGAGGATGGAACGGCAGCGCGGCCATGACTCTCCTGGAGGTCCACGCGATCTGAGCGCCCCGGCTCAGCCCGTGAGGTGGAAGGACGTCCGTCAGGCCCCCGTGGGTGGTCTCGGTTCAGTGCCTGCGGCGGCCGCCCATCGAGCCGTTGGTTGGCAGATACGTCAGATCTTCCTGCCGCTGAATCATGTGGAGGTCGAACGGTGGGGCCTCGTAGACCGAGGGCGCGTCGTCGATCTGTTCCATCGACCGCGCCGTCGTGTCGGGTCGCGCAGCGTTGTCGCGCACCATCATCTCGGGGTCGCTCTGGCCGCCGATCGGCGCGACCGCCGCGTGCTGCGGAGCGGTGACGTGGGCGGCGGCGGCGGGAGCCTGCACCCGCGCCGGAGGCGTGAAGTGGCGGGGCGTCGTGGCCACCGCTGGGGCCGGTCGCACCGGCGCGCTGCTCACATTGACGACGATGCCCGGCGCCGGGCCCCGCGTCTTGCAATAGCGCATGGGAGCCTGCAGGAACGACTGCTGACAGGCGACGCTGTCGAAGGTGAAGACCTGACCGTCGATGCGGCAGGTTCCCGCGGCCGTGCGCGCGTCGAAGCGCCGATGGCAGACGGGATCGATGCCCCAGACCGACGTCGTCGCCTTCGCGGATGCCGCTCGCGCCGTGTAGGCGCGGGCCATCGAGAGATGCACGCCTCCAGCCAGAAGGGTGAATGTGAGCGCCGCGATGGCCAGTCGGCTGGCGACGCGCACGATGGCGCGCTGCCTGTTGCGACGGGCGTAGACGACCTCGATGGGCAAGGTCTCGAAGTTGTTCAGGGCGATCT
>RGZZ01000760.1 GCA_010028905.1 Pseudomonadota bacterium
CCCTGCCCGGGAACGCCGCTAGCGGCCAGACCTTCCAGGTGCGGCTCGACGGCACCCTGTCACTCACCGTGTCGGCCTCCACCCAGGGCGAGAGCCGCCCCACCGTCGCCTGGGGGGAACATGCCCTGAGCCCGCCAGGCCCAGGTCTGGCCCCTCAGCCCGATCCCGCGTCGATGTGCGATGCCGATCCGGGGACGGGACACTGGTCGACACGCGGCAGTCCGACCACGAGCTGGGATGAGGCCGAGAGCCGATGGACCCAGAGCATCGAGTGGCAGCCTCCCTCCGACGCAGCCCCGGGCCAGTGGTACGGGGTGGGAGCAGTGATGCAGACGCCCGGTGGTCGCAAGCGCGCCGCCTGGGTCGCGG
The DNA here is from genome assembly GCA_010028905.1 of Pseudomonadota bacterium. Lineage (NCBI taxonomy): Bacteria > Pseudomonadati > Pseudomonadota > Pseudomonadota bacterium. Next base: position 370 of record RGZZ01000760.1, read on the forward strand.
TGCAGATCATCGAAGCGGGGGCGACCCGCCTCGCCTGGTCGGAGGCAGGCGCGGCCGACGGCGGCCCACCCCACACCTACGTGGGCACTGTCGCGGGCACCGAGGCCACGGCCATCCCCGGCCATCGGGGCGCTCGCCCCCTGGCCTACGGCCCCGATGGCGCCCACCTGCTGCTGGCCTCGCAAGGCACCCTGTGTGGCGTGAGCACCGAGACCCTCGAGAGCGACGAGACCCCCAGTGGCGGGATGCAGGTCGGGGCGCAGCCCGTGGTGACCCTGTCGCCCCTCGGACACCGCTTGGCCTGGCTCGAGAACGCTGGCCCCGACGGCATCGCGCCGCTGCACGTGGCCAACCTCGACGGCAGCGGCCACGTGCAGCTGAGCGACGTGGGAGAGGCGCCCGGCTGGGGCCCGGACGGGCGGCTGGGATACGTCGTGCACCGCAGCCTCCAGCAGCCGTTCACCCACAGCCTCTATGTCTACGACCCCCGCCACCCTGGCGCGCAGACGTGGGTCAGCCCCATGTGCCACGGCTTTGCCACGCTGTGGTTCCCCACGGCCGACCCCGCGCGCATCATCGCGCTCCACGACTATGCGCCCGAGAACCTGGGAATCGCCGCGCTGCTGCTGCCACACGATCCCGGCATGGCCATCCACTTCTTCCCGGAGCCGGCTCCCATTCCACCCGATCAGACCCCGCCCTCAAAGGCGAACTGGCAGGTCAAGGGGCCCATCAGCGAGATCATCGCGAACGTGGTGTACGAACCCCACGCGTCATGCGGCCAGGCGCAGCACTGCCGATTCTCGTGGTCGCCGGACAACCAGATGCTGGCGTACAACTACGTGCGGGCGGGTGATGCAACCCCCTGCCTCACCTACGTCTCGGCCAGCGCCGGCGCCCAGAGCCGCGCCAGCGTCTTCACCAGCGAACCGACGCAGATAGCAGGCTGCTACACCCACCTCTGGTCGCGCGACAGCACAAGCCTGCTCACCATGCAGGGCACACCGGGCAGCTTCTCGGCCGTGGTCATCAACACGCGCACCGGCGCACGGCAGCGGCTTCTCGACGGCGTCAGCTGGGTCGTCTGGGCGCCGTGAGGGGCGTGCCCCCGCACCGCGACGGAGTATAAGCCCATTTGGGCTTCTACTGCTGGGTATAAGCCCATTTGGGCTTCTACTGCTGGGTATAAGCCCATTTGCTGAGGAATCCCCGGTTTTGTTCTAGGCACGGTGCGGCTTTGCCGCATTC
>RGZZ01000761.1 GCA_010028905.1 Pseudomonadota bacterium
GGGCACGTACGAGCAGGTCTACTACGGCAACGACGCCTACATCGCCGCCTATCATCGCGTCATCCGCACCTACAACCCGCGCATCTCGAGTGACGATCTCGACACCGTCGTTCGGAGCATCCTCTACTACAGCTGGTACTTCAAGATCGACCCCCGGTTCGTGGTGGCCGTCGTGGCCAACGAATCTCGCTTCCAGACGCACGCAGTGTCTTCCGCTGGCGCGCAAGGCCTGGGTCAGCTGATGCCCGAGACCGCTGCATCGATGGGGGTGAACCCGCACGTTCCCTACCAGAACATCCAGGGCACGGTGCGCTACCTCAAGCAGATGCTCAACCACTTCACCCATCTCGACCGCCACACACAGATGCGGCTTGCGCTGGCCAGCTACAACGCCGGATACGGAGCGGTCACCCGCTATGGCGGCGTCCCTCCGTACGCAGAGACGCAGAACTACGTACAGGTGGTGATGGCGGAGTTCCGCAAGCTGAGCGGCGAGCGCTGACCCGCGCCGGAGGAGAAGCCCGCGGGGCAACGAATGCTCGGGAAACCATCCCACGCCCGTCGGGTCGAACGAGCGGTGCTTCGCACAAATCCGCCACCCACGGTGAGGAGCCTTTCCACGTGAACATCCGATCGAGGGCGCTCTCATGCGCCTGCATGCTCATTCTCACGATCTCGCTGAACCTGGCACCCGCACGGGCCGATGTCGCGCCCGCCAGTGCAGATTTCTCCACCGCGATGCAGCTGTTCTACCAGCAAGACTGGCCAAAGGCCATCGATGCCTTCCAGAAGGTGGTGGAGAAAGACCCGCGCGACACCATGGCCTGGTTCTTCCTGTTCGACGCCTACATCAAGCGCAACGATCTGCGGTCGATGCTCTACCAGCTCGAGCAGAAGGCCGTAGCCAGCGACAACAAGAACCCGCAGGCTCTCGCCCAGCTGGGCCTCGGCTATCTCGCACGCTACATGAAAGAACCCCAGACGTCCATTCTCGACGAAGCGCAGAAGACGCTCGAGAAGGCGATCGAGCTCGACAAGTCAAATGCGCTCGCCCACACTGGGCTGGGCCTCGTGTACTACACCCGCCGCATGATCCCCCGTGCCAAGGGCAACTTCCTCGAAGCCGCGCGCAGCAATCCGAACGACATCATGGCCCTTGAGCGCATCGGAGAGATCACGATGGTCGACGAGAAGCGCCCGCAAGAAGCCAATGAGATGTTCGCGCAGCTGGCGGCGCGCGCGCCCTCCTACCCCGACGCCTGGTGGTATGTGGGCTCGAGCTTCTATGACATGGGCGAGTACGAGCGTTGCGTCGAGAACCTCAAGAAGGTCATTGAGCTCGACCCCAACGGCGTGACCCAGGGGTATCGCGCCCCCATGCTCATGGGCAAGGCCTATCTCAAGCTCAAGAACTACTCGGCGGCAAAAGACGCCTTCCTCCTCGAGCTGAAGCTCAACCCCAACAGCGAAGAGGCGCGGTACCTGCTCGAGCAGTCACAGCCTCGAACCTCTCCGCAGCCCCCCAGCGACAAGAAGGGGAACGGCAAGAAGACGGGGTCGTAGCACGCGCTCGACATCGACAGAGAAGAAGCCCTCATCACATGTGATGAG
>RGZZ01000762.1 GCA_010028905.1 Pseudomonadota bacterium
CGCGGCAGGCCCATTCGGCGTCGCACCCGCTCCCGCCGGCGCAGCCGCCCCGGCAGGCGCAGCCGCGCCAGCTGGACCCAGCCCTCGTGTGCGTCCTTCGCCATCAATCGGAGAGATAGAAGACTCCGCCATGTCGCCACGTCCTTCCTTGCCTGGCCCGCACGCGCGCCCCGCGCGAGCGCTGAGCCCCATGTGCCGATGGTAGCGCCGGGCGATTCAAGACAAGGGCCGGACGATGTTACCGCTGTAACAAGGTTGTGAACGTTGCGTGGTCAACACGCCAGAGCGCACCGTCCGGTTTTATCGTCGCCTAGGTCACGCACTTCCCCCGCGAACCCTCTCTGAGCAGATCGGCCATGGCGCGGGCGATGGGCAGCCCAGGAGATTCCTGCAGCCAGAACCACTCGCCCGACGCGTTGATCTCGAGAAAGACGTACCGGCCATCCGGCGTCACCATGAAATCTGCGGCGGCGTAGTGAAGGCCGAATGCCTCGGTGAGGGCCAGCAGGGCGCGCTCGACGTCGGGCGGCAGGGTGTAGGGCTGCCACCGGTCGATGAGCCCCACGCCGTCCCGGCGCCAATCGACCTCGGTCACCGCAGAGGCCTGTGAGTCGACCGCCGCGGTGAAGACCTGCCGTCCCACCACGACGGCGCGAAGCTCGAGGCGCTTGGGCACCATCTCCTGGAAGATCATGGGGCAGTAGCGCAGACCATCGAGCCCTTCGAGGTCTTCCGGCTTCACGCGATTGGTGAACACGACCTGATCGCGACCATCGCGGTAGACGGCGAAGTGCGACTGCATCTTCGTCACCACCCGCCCTTCGAGCTCATCGTAGAACGCGCGCACCGCCTGGGGATCGTTGGTGAAGAGGGTGCGGGGAACATCGAGACCCACCTCGATGGCGAGGCGCGTCTGAAGCTCCTTGTAGTCAGCCCGGCGCACGGCGTGCAGCGGATCGAGCTGGAAGCAGTCGAGCGTCGCGATGGTGCCCCAGAGCGTCTGGCGCGTCTCTTGGAGGGAGGGCTCGCGCGTGTCGCCCAGCGCGGCCGGCAGCCGGCTTCCGGCGCGGAAGCGCCGGTACCACAGCGCCGTGACGTGGGCCAGGTCGATCTCGGCCTGCGGCGTCCGCACGACGCAGCGGCTTCCGGCGCGCCCATAGGCCGTGCTGATCTGCACCTGCTCCGGATACAGATCGCTGTCGAGACGCAGCACCTCGAGCCCATCGGCCTCGAGATGCCGCGTCACCTGACGAACGCTGTCGTTCTCTCCGGTCCAGGTGATGATGAGAACGCTCATGCTATGCCCCGCGACGAGGGACGGCTGTAGATGTGGCTGTGGTCATCTGAAGACACCCGCCTCTCAACGCGATCCGCGAAACAGACCGTTGTCCGGGCCATCGAGACCGTGAGGATTGGGCTGTCGGTGATGATGGTGATGGCCGTAATGCCCTCGACGACCGTCGTGGCAGTGGCCGCGCCCTCCGCTATCCGGCGGGCGACCGCTGTCGGCGTCGGCGTCGGAGGGGTACGCCATGGTCACGTTACGGCCGTCATGCGGGCGACCGCTGTCGGCGTCGGCGTCGGAGGGGTACGCCATGGTCAC
>RGZZ01000763.1 GCA_010028905.1 Pseudomonadota bacterium
GACCACGCCTTTGTCGCCGCCATGCGCGCCGTCATCGACTGGCACCGCGACCGCTGCGACTTCTACCGCGCGCTGCTCGCATCGCGCGGGTTCACGAGCGACTGCCTTCGTGATATCGGCGATCTCGCACGGATCCCCCCGATACACGCCAACTTCTTCAAGACCCATGAGGTGACATCGGTGCCTCGCGACCAGATCGCGGTGCACCTCACCTCATCGGGCACGACCGGGCAGAAGTCGCAGATCTTCTTCGATGCGTGGTCGATCGGCAGCGCCCAGCGCATGGTCGACGCGTGCTTCGCGCACTACGGCTGGGTCACGCCAGACGAGCCCGTGAACTATCTGCTCTACACCTACGAGACGAATCCGGGTGACGCCCTGGGCACCGCCTACACCGACAACTTCCTCTGCAAGTACGCGCCGGTGAACCGCACCTTCGCGGCCCTGCGCTTCACCTCGCCCACCACGCACGAGTTCGACTTCTTCGGCACCGTTGAACGGCTCCGCGACTACGCCCGCGAGGGTCTGCCGGTGCGCATCTTCGGCTACCCCGCCTTCCTGTGGTTCACCCTCGAGCGCATGCGCGCCCTTGGCCTCCCCTCGCTCGCCCTCGACCCCCGCTCGCTCATCTTCCTGGGCGGCGGCTGGAAGGGTCACGCCGACAAGCAGATCAGCAAATCTGAGCTCTGCGCACGGGTGACCGAGCAGCTCGGCATCCCGGACGAGCGCATCCGCGACGGCTACGGCTCGGTCGAGCACTGCGTGCCCTACGTCGAGTGCCCCCGCCATCGCTTTCACGTGCCGGTGTGGTCACGGGTTCTGGTGCGCGACGTCGAGACCCTCACGCCCCTGCCGCATGGCCAGACAGGCTTTCTCAACTTCGTGTCGCCCTACATCACCTCTGTGCCCGCCAACTCGGTGCTCATGGGCGATCTCGCCACCCTTCACCGTCCTGAGGAATGCGGATGCGGACTCGTCACCGACTGGTTCGAGGTCGTGGGGCGCGCCGGCACCTCGAAGAACCGCAGCTGCGCCGTGGCGGCCGCCGAGCTGCTCAAGGAGAAGTCATGACGCACCTCTGGCAAGGCGAGCGCATCGATGACGCGGCCCTCGAAGCACGCCTGGGCGGGCTGCCTGACGCGGCACAGCAGGCGCTCGCCACCCCCCTCGACATCCGCGTGCTGCTCTACGCGGCCGAGACCATGGCCCACCGCCTCGTGCACGATGCCACGGTGCGCGCCGCCCTCGCCGCAAGCCTGCGCGCCCGCGCGCTGAACGAGGTCGAGATCGAGGCCACCCTCGACGAGGTCGCCGCCTTTCTGGGCCGCACCACCCTTGAGTCGAAGCTCGAACGCGAGCTGGGCACGGCCGATCCGTTCACCATGCGACGGGTCGACTACCGCGAGCGGGTCTTCGAGGCCTGGCGCCCACTCGGGCTGCTGGTGCACATCGCCCCCACCAACGCCCCCGCGGTGGGCACGCTCAGCGTCGTCGAAGGGCTGCTGTCGGGCAACGTGAACGTACTCAAGACCAGTCCGCGCGACAGCGACTTCGCACAGGTCTTCTTCGAGCAGCTGGCCGCCTGCGACGA
>RGZZ01000764.1 GCA_010028905.1 Pseudomonadota bacterium
AGAAACCGCATGTCGGTCGAGATCGAGGGAGTGCAAGCCGTGGGAACCGACAGCCGCAGGTCAGTCGTGATCGCGCTCGTGGGTGTCATCGCCGTCATGCAGCTGCTGATCCTGGTATTTGCCGGTCGCTCGAAGGGCGAGTTCGCAGGCGCGCCCCCCGCGCCGCCTGTGGCCGCCTCTCCGAGTGCGACGCAGCACTCTTCAGAGCCGCTCGCGGGGCAGGAATTCCGCCCTTCCGCACCATCCTCCCCCCTGTCGCAGGCCAACGTGCCGCTTGTTCCGCCAGCGCAGCCGCCCGTGGCGACGCGCCCGCGGGGGGTGATTCCGCCGGAGGTGGGAAACCCGCTCACCGCGCTGGAGAGAGGGGCTGACCCTGCGGCAGGCAAGCAGGCGGTAGAGCGCCCCGCTCCGCAGCGGAGCGCGGTTCCCGCGCTGGGGGTCGCGGGGGTGGCCGCGATGAGCAGCGCTTCGCTGACCGTGCTCACCCGTTTCATCGTGCTCGACTATCAGGCCGAGACCTCGCTCACCCGCGTGCAGGCTGAGCGCATCCGCGAGGCGCTCACGGCGTACAAGCGCCATTCCATCGACGCGTCTGCGTTCTCGGCCCAGGTCGACAGCGTGCTCACCGCGGCGCAGCGCAAGGTCGTGCGCGCGGAAGCCGCCCACATCGAGGAGAAGAAGGCAGAGCTGCTGCAGATCTCCACCCGCAGCGAGGAAGGGTACATCGATCTGACGCTCGACTACCTGGCGAAGCCAAACCGGCCCGACAGCCCGTCACGCTAGGTCGCCCTTCCACCTCATGATTCGCAGCACCCTCGAACGGTTCTTCGACCTCGAACGCAACCAGACCACCCTCGGGCGGGAGGTTCGTGCAGGCTTCACGACCTTCCTGACCATGTCATACATCCTTTTCGTGAACCCCGACGTGCTGGCGAAGGCGATTCACGTGCCGAACGCGTTCGGGCAGCTGCTCTTCGTCACCGCCATCGCCTCGGCTGTGGGCTCCATCGCCATGGGTCTCATGGCCCGCTACCCCTTTGCCACTGCCCCAGGAATGGGGCTGAACGCCTATTTCGCCTTCACGGTGTGCGGGGCGCAGAAGATTCCCTGGACGGTCGCGCTGGGAGCGGTCTTCCTCGAGGGTCTCATCTTTCTCGCGCTCTCATACGGGGGGATCCGGCAGGCCCTCATCAGTGCCATCCCGCGCAACCTGAAGTACGCGTCGGCCAGCGGCATCGGCATGTTCCTCTGTCTCATCGGTCTTCGCCAGGCCGGTCTGGTGGTGGCGAACCCCGCCACCCTGGTCTCTCTCGGAGCGCTCTCCCAGCCCCGCGCCTTGATTGCGTTGCTCACCTTCCTCGTGACCGCCGTGCTGCTCGTGCGGCGGGTGCCGGGCGCCATACTGCTCGGAATCGTGTTCGGCTCGGGCATCTCGATCGCCACGCGTGCCCCGGTGTTCATCGCGCCCGACGGGAGCTTCGCGCCCTTCGCCGGGCTTCCCGGCGGCGGGGTGTTCGCCGCGCCCGTGATGCCCGTCGATCTCTTTCTCGCCCTCGATGTGCGCGGAGCGCTCTCCATGGGAGCGCTCTCC
>RGZZ01000765.1 GCA_010028905.1 Pseudomonadota bacterium
TGTTCGGCCAAAGCCCCGCCCGCTGCACTCACGCCAATCGCGCCCGCTGCTTTCACCACAGCCCCGCTCACAGGGCCACGCACGCGCACACCGTCCGACAGAGTACACCGCATGACACTGTCGCCAGCCAACGCCCAATCGCACACAGAAGACCACGACAGTGGACCTTCCGCGAACGCTTCGTTCGCGGGTCTAGCCTGCGAAGCCGTGCGCGCGTTCACACGGTGGCAACATGCCGTTCACACGAGATTCAAATCACGGAAAACTGTCAGCAACACGAAGATGATAGACTGGCCTGGCCACCCGCAACGTGATATACTCAGCCTGATGGCCACACCGTCCGGCACGCAGGGAGAGAATGACATGGATGAGCTGCTTCACCGTATTGACGGCCATTTCCAAGACATCAGCGCCGGTCAGCGGCAGTCGATCCGGGAGATCGACACCCTGAAAGCAACCGTGTTCGACGTGAACAGACACATGAACGGCGTGCAGAGCTGTGTCACGCGCCTTCAGACCGACGTGGGTGAGATGCAGACAAACATCTCGAGACTCCAGACCGAAATGGTCGAGGTGAAGACCGACCTGCGGCGCCTGGGGGTTGGGTTCGATGGGTTGCGAGTCAGCATGGTGAACACCAACACCGCCATCGTCGAGCTGCGAGGTACATTCGCCAGCCTGGGCGTCATGCTCAAGGATCACGCCAGGCGCCTGGGCGATCTCGAAGACAAGCAGGCATCGTGACCTCTACCGCCGTGCAAGCGGGGATCGCGAAACGCTAGGAAGCCTTCCTCGATGCGCGCACAACCGCCCTGTTGCGCGCCTGTGCCCACCCTTCGTCGCGCTTGAAGTCGGGCTGGTGGTGCAGATCGTGGCACGCAGAGCAGAGCAGTCGCAGATTGTCGAGGGAGTTGTCGCCGCCGCGGCTCCAGGGTAGCTGATGATGCACATGCAAGAAACCGCCCTGACCGCACTGCTCGCATCGCCCATTCGATCGGGCGTGCAGCGCATCGATGACGGCCACCGTCGGGCGCTGTCGAAATCGCCGCTTCGCTCCGCGCCTCGGCTGCACCGGTAGGGGCTGAGGCTCCACATCGCCCGAGGCCCCTGGCTCATCCGGCAGCGCTGCTGCGGCGTGCTCCACATCGCCCGAGGCCCCTGCCGTCTCGCGAGCCGCGTCTTCCGAAGCCACCACCACACGTCCCTCGTTTACGGCGTCGTGCACCTCGCTCGCAGACACCGGCACCGCACCGCGATCGGTCTCCATCCAGCCGCGGTCGCTGCCGCGGTCGTAGTGCATCACCACCACCGTGCGGCGACGCGACTTTCCCGACACCCCCGCAACCGCGCGGCGGCAGACCTCTGCAAGCACCGCCTCGCGGGTCATTCGCCCGCGTTGGGAACGACGAACCTGCGCCTCGATCTGGCGATAGACCTCGTATTCTTGCGCAGTGAGCCGGAACTCGAGCCGAATGGTCTTGGGGCGATCGCCGAGGCCATTCGTGTCTTGGGGATCCGGCTGGGGGCTCGGGCTGGGGGTTCAGACGCGCCGAGGGCTGCGGCTCGGGCTGGGGATCCGGACGCGCCGAA
>RGZZ01000766.1 GCA_010028905.1 Pseudomonadota bacterium
CAACTCAAAGTGCAGTTCACAACAAACAGAGCGTATTTTCGAGAATGGCGAAAAAATACGCCTCACATTGCAATCATATCCTTCGATTGTCTCAACGCGAAATATAGGACAGAATGGAGTCTGTGCACACGTCTCATCGAACGACAGGTGCACTTCTCACTCCCGTCGTCATCGTCGCGACGATCGTGGCGTCATTGTCCATTCACCTCGTTATGCTGTCGTGTAGACAACGCCCTCGTCGTCTACTACTCGATCGCAGCAGCCACGAACGACGTCGGCGGCCTAAGACCGCCTTGACATATCCGAGCGGATCGCACACGCAGACGAGCCACCGAGGAGAGCGCCATACCGTTCGTGCACACACACTGCTCCTTCGTGGACCTCGTTCGTCGGTCGACAGTACACGCTCGGTCATCGTCCTCTTCGCCACACCAGCATCGTCGTACGACTGGAACGCCGTGTTGTGGCACTGCATCCACACGTGCGCACGCCCATCGACCCTCCGCTTCGGCATTATCGTCCACTGCTCCAACCTCTCTGATGCGAACGTGGACGTCGACTCACTATTAAGGTCGCGCGTTCGAATCTACCACTCGATATCTCCGCCGACCGAGCACGTCACACCCACATCTCTCAGTCGGCTTGTGAGGAAGTTTGTGATGGGTGACGAGGGCGTCGTCGTCGTCATTGACAAGCATGCACGCCTACGCCCTTCGTGGGACAATTCAGTGCATCAGCTTGCACTCCTTCCGGACCAAGTCCTCACTTGCCCCGCGTCGTCGACCGACGAGATCGGCTACTTCCCATGCGTGTATGCTTCTTCGCAGGATGCCGCGCACCACGACGAAGACCAGGGCACCACCTCTCCTCGTCGTCGCCGAGCGCCGTCGCTCCCATTCCACATCCGCTCGATTGAAGTCGTCCCATCCGTGTGTTGGTGTGCAGAGTTCACCGCTGCACCTGCACGAACGATCAAGGCCATGTGCGAACGACGCGTCGTCGGTCGAGTGGGGCCGTCCTTCGTCACAACTCCGATCCCGCTTCTGTACGACGACACACATCTCGAGCGCGCCTACGTCACAGAGCGCGCTCAATCGTCCACGTCGTGCTTCGCCCCTCCGACTCATTCTCTTCCTCGTCCGCATTACGGCATCACCGACGACGACGCAATCGACGCGGCGCCGACGCACCACCACGCAAGGAGTGAGATCGACATTCGAAGCACCAACCGTAGTAGCAGCACTTATGCGAATTGCAGTAGTGCACCCTGCATCGTTCACAAGTGCGAGCGAGTGGGACTGAGTGTGAGTCACGACGACCGTGAGTCGATTCTCAAGTTTGGGTCGACGCGCGCAGCAAAGCTCGCAATCAAATTCGGGTATGGAGGTCGTCATCGTTCCGTACATCGAAGTGACATCACTGTCACACACACTTCGGAAGTGTGAAGACACATTGTGAGTCGTGTTGCATTGTACGATGCTATGGATCATACACTTGTGGCCTACATGAATTTTTTACACAATGTAGTGCTAAGGCGCGTTGCAGTGACGTACGACATTCAGTATGCGCGATACAGTCAGATTCGAGCGT
>RGZZ01000767.1 GCA_010028905.1 Pseudomonadota bacterium
GACCCTCGTCTCCCCCGCCTTCACTGCCACTCCTGACGCTCCATCTCGAGGACCGCGCGTACCTGACCCTCCCCCACCCGCTCTGGGAGACAGGCCGGGAAGGTCCCATCGCCTGGGCGCTGCTCATGCTGCCCACCGATACCGTCCTTGAGCCCGTCCGCGAATCGCGTCGGCGGGTGGCGGCAGCGGGCGCTGCCGTTCTCGCGCTGTCGGCGATCCTCGTCGTGGTGATGGCCACGCGCATCACGCGCCCCATCGAAGACCTGTCGAGAAAGATGGCCCAGGTCGGAAGCGGTGACCTCGACGTGGTGGCCCCCGTGGAAGGGCGCGACGAGGTGGCCGCGCTCGCGGGTGCATTCAACACCATGGTCGATGGGCTTCGTGAGAAGGCGCTGCTGGCAGCCTACGTACCAGAGAAGGCGCGAAACGCCATCGCCGACGTGAAGGGGCGGCATGCGGTGGGAGCCAAGCGCGTGAAGGCCACCGTGCTCTTCAGCGACCTGCGTGGATTCACCCCGCTCTCGGAAGGGCTCGACCCCACAGACGTCGTTGCCCTCCTCAACGAGTATCTCGAGCAGATGCAACGGGTGATCCGCCGTCACAACGGCTACATCAGCGACTACATCGGCGACGCGATCCTTGCGGTGTTCACCAACGACGATGGTGAATCAGAGGAGTGCGCCGTGCGCGGGGTGCGATGCGCCCTCGAGATGCAGGCGGGGCTGAGGCGCCTGCGTCAGACCTCCGCGAACACGCAGCTGCAGGGGCTGCGCATGGGAATCGGGTTGAACACAGGGGCCCTGGTGGAGGGAGACATGGGGCCGACCGACCGCCTCAAGTACGCCGTCATCGGCGACACCGTGAACACCGCGTCGCGCATCCAGGACCGCTCGAAAGAAGGCCGCCACACCTGCATCCTCATCGGCGCCTCCACGAAAGAAGACCTGGGTGACCAGTTCGAGACGGCGTTCTTCGGTGAGGAGATGTTGAAGGGGAAGACCGCCCCCGTTCCCGTCTGGGAGCTCGTCGAGCGCGAGGAGACCGGCGATAGCGCGGCCTCCGGCACGCCTGCTGACAAGGCTCAGGAACCGCCCCTCACGTGAGGGCGCTCGGTCAAGACCCCTTCGGGCTGATCTCGAGCGTCTCTCCCTGATCGCTGACCGCGTAGCGCTCGAGCACCATCTCGGGTGCAAACGTGCAAGCACCGGATTCGACCTCGAACTGCCAGCCGTGCCACGGGCAGACCAGATTGCCCCCGCTCACGAATCCGTCGCCCAGCGGCCCTCCCGCGTGCGGACAGGTTCCCTCGACCGCGTGGAACACGCCGTTCACGTTGCAGACCGCAACCACGACTCCGTCGACCACGACCGACCGTGCCTCTCCCTCGGGGATCTCGCTCTTCTTGATCGTGCAAGGCATGCGTGCAACCTCTCTCTCGCGCCTCTCGATGCGACGGGTGCACGGCAGCCCACGAGAGCGCGGGCCTTGCATCGTGACCACAGGTCGGGGAAGGGGCGACCAGGACGGGTTCGGCCCGCGCGCTCGCCCTCCTCCCCCGCCCTCCGATTTATTCACGAAACCCTGTTGAC
>RGZZ01000768.1 GCA_010028905.1 Pseudomonadota bacterium
TAGGCGTCGAGGGTCGCGCACACAGTCTCGATGGTCACGCCGCGATTGGCCGCCAGTCGCCGCGCCTTCTCCAGCCCCACCGCCGACTGATCGACCCCCGTCACGCGAAACCCGCGCTCCGCGAGAAAGACCGCATTGCGCCCCTCACCCTCGGCCAGGCAGAGAACGACGCCCCCTGAGGGGAGCCTGTCGACGTTCTGCTTCAGGAAGTCGTTGGGCTGCGTTCCATAGAACCAGCCTTCTCCACCATATCGCGAATTCCACTCGTCCGCCACGACGCGTCCTCCAGAGCGTTCGGCGCATCAGGATTACGCCGCTCGCTCTCGGCCCTTACGCTGTGGCGCGATGACCGCCCTGCCGACATCACGGATTGCGGAGCATGACCGTGAAGAAGCGATGGTGCTCGCCGGCAGTGCTCTCTTGCAGCGCCACCACGTCGGGCAGGCCACCGCGGTCGAGGTCGGCTGCATTGGCGCACTGACCAAAGGCAGGCGTCGCGCCCCCTGCCGTGGCCATCGATGTCCTCGAACGTGTCACAGGGCAGCCTGAAACATCGACAGCGCGCAACCTTTGCTCGCGGTGAGTGACGAGACGCTTGCCGCACCACCTCACAAAATCACCCGAAAACGAGTCTCGATTCAGCCATGCTACAAGACCACCGTAAAAACCCGAACCCTCACGAGAGCGACATCCCGCAAGCTCTGCCGCGACAGCAGCGCCATGCATGGCTGCTACACAATTCGATGAATCACGAGCGGGAACCATCTTCCACCGAAACGAATCCGATCATGCGCAAGCACCCCGTTTCGAGGAAGCCACCTGAGGAGAACGCATTGTTCAACGACTACAAAGAGCAACACGAGTTCATGACAGACATCATTCGATCCGAGGGCGAAGAGGTTCCTCGCGAGCAGTGGCCCCCCATATTGCCTCGGACGGAAAGGGTAGACGGCAAGACGGTCACATTGACCACCCTCCCTCCCGAGCAGCTCGAGCAGCTCGAGAAGAAGCGTGCACGCATCTTCCGCGTGCTTCGATGGAACAGCTGCTACTGGGCCGATGATCAGTCGATGGGCCTGAGCTGTGCCTATGAGAGCCTGGAGCAGCTGCTCGACTGGGAACCGATGTACGACGAGGAAGAAGAGGAAGACGATGATAGCCTGAGATTCGAGGAATTCTGTGTCTCGCTGAGCAGCGCCATAGAATCTGGCCATGGGGTCTACTATCGCGAATTCGACGGAGGCTCGCCGGCTCACGGCGGAAGCAGCGAAATCACGCGCTGGGGTGACACCTACTGGGCCAGCGATGCCTACGATGGCGTTGTGGGACCTTGCAGCGACATCGCAGATGCGCTGAACTGCCTGCCTGCAATGGCCCTGGTGAGCGGTGAGGGCACGTACTTCTCTTCGAGCGAGCTCACCGCTGAGCAGATCGCTCAACATCTGTGGATGGGAAATCCGCAGGAAGTCTCGTTCAGAATCAATGGAATGCCATGGCGCAGCGTGATCGACGACGGCAAGGTGCGATTCGAGCCCGATCCGGACGGTGCCGAAGAAGAAGACGAGGAGAACGAGGAAGAAGAGGAAGAC
>RGZZ01000769.1 GCA_010028905.1 Pseudomonadota bacterium
GCCGCCGGCGGCGCGGCCTTCGGGGCGGGCGAGGCCGTGGCCTCTGACTTGAGGTCGAAGGGAATGGCGTAGGGGAGATCGATCTCCACTCGGTTGCCGTTGCTCTGGCGCACTGTCACCATCTCGTTGGTCACGTGCATCGACTTGTTGCGCGCGCCGTGCCCGAGCACCTGGCCGTCGGGCCGCACCGTCGCCGTGTTCGTCTCCTGATGGAAGGCGCCGTCCTCGCCGCGCAGCACGGTGGTGGTCGACAGCTGCATCGAGTTCGTGGAGGCCACCTTCTGGTGCACGGTGCCCGCGTGGTTCGTCACCTCGAAGCGAAGGGTCTCAGAGGTGGCGAGCCAGTGGTTCCCCTTGCTGTCCTTGAGCTCGAAGTAGAACTGGCCATTCTCCGACTGCTGCTCGACCTTGACGTGCAGCTTCTTGCCGGTGGCCGGGTCGAACCCCGCCGTCTTCCCCTCGGCATCGCGTTCGATGAGCATGCCGTTCGGGAGAGAGAGGCGCATGTGGCCGTCAGGCGCGGTTTCGCGGAGCATGTCGTTGGCGGCGCGGGTGATGGTGCGACCGTCGCTGAGCGAGATCTGGGCGCGTCCCTCGCCGAGTTCTCGAGATGCAACGACCGTGGCCGGCCCCTCATCGGCTCGCGCAGCGGCGGCAGCGCCAGAGGGTGTCTGGGGCGCTGCGGTTCGGCTGCTCTCACCGCGGGGCGCGGTGCGCGCCGTGGCGGCGGTCTCGCGGAAGGTCTCAGGTACCTGCGTGGGGCGTATGGCGTCGGCCATCGAACCTCTCCTCGGGGCGCGGTTTCGCCGGGATCATCCCGGCCTCCGCATGCAATAGCAACAGTATACCAGACCTGCCTGCGTCCGGCCCGTGTCTCCGGAGCCGGATTTGTTGCCGGGATGTTAACTTCTTGCGGTGCGATGCGGGTGATGATGTCGGTGTGGCCGATGGGGGGCAGCGCGCGTGACGGACAGACCGCAGGTGGGTATGTGGTGAGCGGGCGCGGATTGTCGTGATCTGAACGAGGCAGCGGGCAAGGCGCTCCAGCAGGCTCGCCTTCGCAGTCGGTCGTGCGCGCGCGTGGGTTCCTCTGACGGTCGCGCACGGGCGTTGGGTCACGAGGAAGATCACAATTTTTACAAATCGGTCACGTGCTGTTTACATCTGTGTGTCAGAATCGAGGTGGAGAGATGGTCCAGGCCGTGCGCCGGTCAGGCGTATCACACATGCGAGGATGTGACGTCATGGTCGTTTTCTCTAGCCCCCAGGCCGCCCTTCGGGAAGGGTTCCGTGTCGTCGAGCTCGACCGAACGGTGGGACTGTACATCGTGGAGCGCGACTGGGCTCGCGCAGACGGGCGCCGCGTGAGAGCGTTGGCCTTTGCGCGCGTGGCAGAGGGAGATACGGCTTCGTCAGGCAGCGATTGACGAAGGCGACCGCTGCGAGAAGGAGATCGAGGCGCTCGTCGAAACTCTAGACTTACAGGTCCGCGCGCAGGTGCGCCCGGACCGTTCTGTACCAAAACCTCTACGCCAGGCCGTATGGCCTGGCGTCTGCATTT
>RGZZ01000770.1 GCA_010028905.1 Pseudomonadota bacterium
CCGCTGTCCACCACGCCACCGGGGGTGGACACGCCGCTGTCCACCACGCCAGCGGGGTCGACACGCCGCTGTCCACCACGCCACCGGGGGGGACACGCCGCTGTCCACCACGCCACCGGGGGGGGACACCCCCCCTGGTTCGAGCCGTCGTCCCCTCAGGCACAGCAACAAACGCTCTCGTCAGCGCTCTCCGGCTGTCACGCTACCGAACACCGCTCTCCACCTGGCTTGCGGTTGCGCGCGTTCGTACGCTGAGCAGGCGAGCCTCGCGGCGCTTGCATTCCGCGCGAGCAGACCTCGTGCATCAGCACCCCCTTGAAGGACGATCAGCGCGTGCCCTTGGTGCCGAGCGACCCGAGACGGGCGAGAATCTCGGCCACAGTCGGTCGACCCTCCGGGTCGCGCGCCATCAGGTCGGCCACGAGGCCGTCGAGCGCAGGGGGAACCTCCGACCGCCGCTCGACCAGGGGCTGCGGGTCTTCGGTGAGCATGCGGTTGAGCACCGCTATCGTGGTCTCGGCTTTGAACGGCGGCTCTCCGCACAGCATCTCGTAGCTGATGGCCCCCATCGAGTAGAGGTCGCTGGCCCCCGTGGTGCTTCGTGCCTCGAGGTGCTCGGGCGACATGTACATGGGGGTGCCGAAGGCCTCCCCCGACTGGGTCACCGAATGCCGATCGGTGCGGCCGGAGAGGCCGAAGTCGCCGATCTTCAGATGGCCCGAGGGGGTGACGAAGATGTTGTCGGGCTTGAGGTCGCGATGAACGATGCCGGCCTCGTGCAGCTTGCCCAGGGTCTCTGCCATCTCGCGCATCCAGCCCACAACCTGATCGATGGGCAGGCCCCCGCCCCCGTCACGCTCGATGACGTGGCCCAGCGTCTGTCCGTTCATGAGCTCCATGACGAGGAAGGGCCAGTCTCCCGCCTGCCGATCTTCCGGCACGTCGAACGTGCCCCAGTCGATCACCTGAACCAGTCCCCGATGAAACACGCCCTTGCAGATCTCGGCCTCGCGCAGAAATCGACGGCGGGCGTCGGCTTTCACCACGGTGTCGCGGAACGGCACCTTCACCGCCCACCGCTCGTCGCGCCCGCCGCCCTCCCGCGAGGCAGCCTCGAACACGGCCCCCATGGCGCCGTTGCCCACCTTGCGCAAGATCTCGAGGGGACGGTCGTTCGCCGTGCTCAGGGTGCGCCCCAGCATCTTGGGGAGATCGCCGCCCCCGAAGTGGGTGCTGGCCATGGTCTCCTTGTCGCGCTCGGCCTGATCGGCGCGCTCTTCGGCGAGGTGTGCTCGACGGTGAGCCAAAATCAGACGGGCAAGTGCAAAGACGGCAACAATCCCGACAAGGGCGAGAGCAGCAACCCCCACCCCGGTCATTCCCTTATACCTCATTGTAAATTCGCGAGTTATCGTTTCCGGATCATCGTCCATCGAGACGTAATTCTTGGCCTCATCAGGGGTTTCTTCGGTCGTATAGGTCGTCAGAGAGCCCTCGTACTTGAGCCGCACGTCATATGCATAGGAGGGTGCCAGTCCCGGAGGCGGCAGTGGGATGTCG
>RGZZ01000771.1 GCA_010028905.1 Pseudomonadota bacterium
CCGCAATCAGAACCCCCTCGTCGTCGCGTCGCAGGACGGCCGCCGCGAGGCCGAGCAGGGGGCGCTCGTCACCCACCACCGGCGCGTCTGACGAGAGGGCCGTCACCAGCCCCGCGGCCATCATCGACCGCACGGGATAGGCGCGAGAGAGCAGCGCTTCGGAGAGATAGGTGCGGAAGTTGATGCCCAGGCTCTTCACGAAGATGGGCTGGGGAACCACCACCGCTCCCAGTGCCCGCGCACGTGCGATCTGGGCAGGGCTGGGCAGCCCGAAGTGCTCGATGCGTGGCGCAAGCGGCATGGGACCGAGGCGCTCGAACGCGTCGAGGCACGCTTCGATGGCGGCGTCTCCGATGGCGTGAACCGCCAGGCGAAGACCGGCCGCCACCGCATCGCGCCCGATCTCGACGATCTCGCCCGCATCGAGACGCAGCAGGCCGCAGCTGCCGTCATGCCGATAGGGCGTGCACACCGCCGCGGTGGCTCCGCTCAAGCCGCCGTCGCCGATGAGCTTGACGGTATCGACGCGCAGGAAGTCAGACGCGAAGCGCTCCGGAAGCGGCAACGTGGCGGGTGACCCGAGAGGACGTCGAAGGGCCATGACATTGAGCCGATAGGGAAGGGCGCCGCGGGCCTCGAGATCGCGATACACCGCGACGATGTCCGGAGTGACACCAGCATCGGTGGCGCTGGTGATTCCCATTGACAGATGGCGCTGCGCCGCCGCCGCGATCATGTCGGCGTACTCGGCCGCAGATGGAAGCGGAACCTTGGACGTGACAAGGCCCATGGCAGTCTCGTGCAGCACGCCCGTGGGTTCGCCAGCGGCATCGCGCACGATGGCGCCACCCGGCGGCGCCTCGGTCGATGTCGCGATGCCAGCCGCCTCGAGCGCGCGCGTGTTCGCTACCGCGATGTGTCCACAGGTACGCGTGAGAACCACCGGACGATGCCGAACCGCTGCGTCGAGATCGTGGCGGGTGGGCATCACCCCCTCGGCCATCATGGCCTCGTTGAACCCACGCCCCTGAAGCCAGCCGTCGCCCTGAGCCTCTCGTAGACGCTGCTGCAGCGCCGCCATCGACGCCACGCCGCGCAGATCGAGCATCGAGGTGAGGAGATGCCCCACCTTGTAGACGTGAACATGGGCATCGTTGAAGCCCGGAACGACCGTGCAGCCATCGAGGTCGACCCGAGGCCAGGCGGGCATGTCGGCCAGAGCTCCCACAGCTGCGACCCGACCGCCCTCGACCGCCATGGCTTCAACCGGCGCACCCTCGAGGGTGTGGATGCGCGCGGCGCGGATGACCCGCGCGCTCACGATCGACCGGCAGCCGTTCGTCCGGCCTCGACGACGCGCACCGCCTCACCGAGAGCCGCAAGCCCCTCATCGAGCTGCGCATCGGTGATGACGAGGGGCGGAAGCAATCGCACGCAGTTGCTGTACAGACCCGCGCGGATGAGCACGAGGCCGCGCTTCACCCCCTCACGGACGATCTGCAGCGTCTCCTGCGGAGCGGGCTCGCGGGTCTCCCAGTCGAGCACGAACTCGGCGAGCAT
>RGZZ01000772.1 GCA_010028905.1 Pseudomonadota bacterium
TCGGTGTCGAGCTCGCGCAGAAGACGCGCCGTGCCGAGCGCCTGGAGGTGGTGCTGCACAAGCAGGAAGAGGTTGGCGCCTGCGCAGAGCTGATCACGTGCATCGTCTCCAACATCTGGGACTTTGAGAAGTTGCAGGGCAGCGTGTCGGTGCAGGCGGCGGCCACGGCGGAGGCATCCGTCGAGTTGCACATCAACGAGACTGTTGGTGAGATCATGCAGATGCTACGCAAGTCATCCTTGTACAAACCGTCCGTCGCGCTACGGACGGTTTGTGACGACATGATCCCCGCCAAGTTATGGGGGCAGCGCTCGATCCTGGTGCGTGCGCTGCTCAACTTGATCTCCAACTCCCTCAAGTTCACCGACGGGGGGCATGTCACTGAGCGCGACCGACGTGCGTGTGAGGGTCGAGGTGAGTGCCACTGTTGGCCACTGATGGCCACTGATGGCCACGGTGTATGGCCTCGGATTGCATCGGATGACGTGTGATGGCCTCTTGGGTGGCTCCTCGCCCAGGTTGTCGACACGGGCTACGGGATGACCAAGGATGAGATCCAGCGCGCGCGCCAGGCGTACGTGAGTGGCGTTCGCGAAGGGCGCGATAACCGAGCGTCGGGCTTGGGCCTCGGGCTGCCGATTGTGATCTCGTCGATCGAGAGCGTCGGAGGTACGTTCCAGATCGACTCTCGTGCAGGCGAGGGTACACGCTGCTCGATTGAGATGGCATTCACGCGGGAAGACCCGTTGCTCGAGGGCATCTCGCAAGAGAAGGAGAAGGAGACGCGCGAAAGGGAGAAGCCCAAGAAGAGCTGCAAGACCATCGCGATCATCGATGACGTCGAGATGATTCGGCTCGGCGCCGCCGATGTGCTCGAGAACCAGGGCCACCGGGTGCTGCTCGAGAGCGACGGCGAGAGCGGCCTCGAGATGCTCAAGCTGAACGCGGATGAACTCGACCTCGCTCTGGTCGACATCCAGATGCCCAAGATGAGGGGCGACGAGCTGATCGTGCTGTACCGGCAGTGGGAGCTCGCGGAGCGGCCGGGCAGGCGGCGCCTGCGCATCTACGCGTGCACCGGGAACGCCACCTCGACCGACTCGGCCGCGTACATGCGGGCGGGCTTCGACGGGTGCATCTCGAAGCCCGTCTACCCGCAGACATTCAAGGCGCTGCTCAGCAGCTCCAAGCTGATCGTACAGAGCGCCTTGGTCGTCGGCTGCCAGCATTCACACTTCTCGTCGGGCAGCAGCAACTACTCGTCGAGCGATTCGACACCGCCGAGCCCGGGACCGCGCACGAGCGGGGCGTCGAGCACGGCGTCGCCGGTGCTCTCGTCTAGTCCGCGGTACTGGGGAGGTGGCATACGCAACCGATCGACCGTTCCGCTTTCGGAGCTACGCGCTGTCTCTCCCTCGACGCTCGACGAGATCCGCGGAGATGATCGGAGATCGGCATCTGGCTATGGGGAGAGATTGGCATCTGGCCGGATGCACGCCGCAACGTCCACGACGCGCAAATTCTCCAAGGAACCGAACAGCAAGCCTGTCGGCGGCATGC
>RGZZ01000773.1 GCA_010028905.1 Pseudomonadota bacterium
TAGGCGGGGAGCTCGGTCACCCGATACAGGTGCGTCTGTTCGATGGGCAGCGTCGTGAGCCGCCACGTCGTCCGCTGGGTCTCGACCCAGGAGCGGGGCGGCCCCGGGAGGCTGATCTTGCCCGCCTGCCATTTGAGACAGATCTCCCAGACGCTGCCATCGCTCAGGAAGAGCTCGCAGTCATTGCGGTCGATGGCTGCTGCTGCCTCTGGTCCCAGGTTCTCTGGCGCCGCTGCCAGCCACAGAAAGCTGCAGGTATCGAGCAGGACCTTCACAGACCCCATGCCTCGAGCTCGTCATCGGTCAGGGGAGCGAAGGCGTCGGCTGTCCACGAGACGGGACGCGAGGTGATGGTTCCCACCGTCGGGCGTCGTGGCGTTTCGCGGCCCGACTCGACCGGGACCAGGCGAACCACAGGCTGACGCCCGCGGCAGATGACGATGTCCTCGCCCCGCAAGACGCGTTCTATCAGGCTTGAAAGCTGGGTCTTCGCCTGGTGGGTGGTTACCTCTTCCATGGATTCAGTATGGCACCGTTGACGGACCAGGTCAAGACTTAGTCTATTTAAGAACCAGACGATCTTTGCTGGTGTCGGCTTGTAACCACTACCTGGCCAGTGCCCACAAACCCTGAGCAGGCCCCGGGTCATCTTCGGGAATGCAGACGTCCCGCAGGTTGCCCTCTCGGCCGATGGCGCTATCGCCAACGCAATCGGGTGGAGCTTCCATGGTGCGCGCGCTCTGGCGGACTCAGAACGAGACGGTGCTCTGCTTGATTTTGGGCGGGAGACTTCGGGTGTCCTCGCGTGCAAGATCCCCCCCCCCGGCGTACTCTACCGTGCACGCTGGGGTGACTGTGATGCGGTGCTGGTCCCGAGGCGGGTGTTGTGGCCGCGTTCGCGACGGCCTGCCGCCCCCCGATTCTACGAGCAACAACGACGCCCCCCGTACGCTTGCATCGACATCATCGCTTTGGAGGTCTCGCCCCCCCATGAAGCACCCCCCCCTGATTCTCGCAGGCGTGCGCTCTCCGCACCCGCGCGCCGCGCTGCGTGCTGTGGTTCTGACCCTGGCCGCCATCATCACCCTGCTGACAGGCTGCGGCAGCGGAGGCGGCTTGAGGCCGGGCTCGCCCCTCACCGAAGGCGTGACCGCTGCGCCGGCTGTCGTGACACAAAACCTGGTCGTGCAGCTCACCTTCCCCGCGGTCGTGGCCAAGACTGCGTCAGCGGCGGCGCCCACATTCGCCGATACCGCCACGGTGACGGTGCACGTGCTCGATCAGACCACGCATCAAGATGTGGTTCCCCCTGTCACGGGCCAGCGCCCCAACGGCGCGACCACATTCGATGTGACGGTGCCAGACGTACCCGTGGGCACCTACGACGTGTACGTGCAGTGCTTCGACGCCAATGGCGTGAGCACTGGCGACATCGTGCCAACAGCGACGACCCTGTCCGGCCAGACGGTGACGGTGCCTGTCACCCGTACGGTCGAGCTGATGGGCGTGGCGGTGACGCCAGCGCAGGCCACGGTGGCCGTGGGCGGCACCCAGCAGT
>RGZZ01000774.1 GCA_010028905.1 Pseudomonadota bacterium
GGGGGCAGTAGACGCGGTCCTCGTCGCGCGGGCACCCCAGCAGGCCAGCCGGCCAGACGCCGCCGCTCTGCGAGCGGACATCGAGAAGACGTACCAAGAGCAGATCCTGGCCGACGACGGGTTCGACGAGAAGCCGCAGCAGTGGGCCGCGCTCATCGCGCAGGCCGAGAGATATCTCGCGCTTCCCGAGAGCTTCGACGGGGGCGATTTCGGTCCGATGAGACGCATCGCAACGCCGGATCCGGACGTGGCCTTCGTCACCATACAGGCGCCCTCACCCTATCTCGCCGGAACCCTCAGCCAGAACTGGAACTACCTGCAGACCCGCAAGGACGGGACGGTTCACCTGCAACGCCTGGGCGAGAAAGACCCCAAGCACTTCCGCGACGCCCGCTTCTGGAAGGATGGCGACGCCTCGATGATGACCGTGCTCACGGTGGCAAAGCTCGCCTCGAACGCCTATGTGCCCGCGGTGTCGGTGCGCCGTCTCGATGGCGACGACTGGGTGCCCGCGAGCGATCGTTTCGTCACCAACACCGCCACCCTCGAGGGGCACGATCTCTTTCTCGGCGCCGACGGCTCGCTCTGCCTCGATGAGGCCTACACGGGCGGTCCCTTCATCTCCATGGCCTTTGACGGTGACTCGCCCAACGTCGTGCTGCGAGGGGGCGCTGACGAGCACCCGCTGCCCCTCGTGAGCGGGCGCTACGTGCTGCAGGTCAAGACCGAGGCCGAGAAGGCGCAGGAAGCCCGCGACGCCGAGGTGGCCCGTATCACGGAATCGTTCGGGCGCATCGCGGGTGAGCCGGCCATCACCCGTTCAGAGAACGAGGTGAACATCAACGGAGTGAAGCTGCCCGTGCGGCGGGTCGGGGGCGAAGGCGGGTAGGCAATTCGCGCCCTGTTTGCGCGCTTAACCGCGTCGTCCCATCGGCCGATAAGAACACGAGCAGCGGTCGATGCGCGGGAGGTTCTGGCGTGGTGTTCTGTTCAGAGTGCGGGGTTCAGCTGCGCGATCGCGCGCGGTTCTGCGGGCAGTGCGGCGCGCGGCAGGGCGACCTGCCGGCGGGGACGCTGCTCGACGGCCGCTATCGGGTCGATGGCCGCATCGGCTCCGGCGCCATGGGCGCGGTGTACCGCGTCTGGGACCTCCGGCTCCAAGGCCCCCGCGCAGTAAAAGAGATGTCGACAGCCGACGCCACCGACGCCGACCGCGACGAGACCCGCGTGCGCTTCGAGCGCGAGGCGCAGCTGCTTTCGCGCCTGCGACACCCGGGGCTTCCTCGGGTGCAGGACTGCTTCAGCGCGGCGGGTCGCCACTATCTCGTCATGGACTTCGTCGAAGGCGACAACCTCGAGACCATCGTTCGCCGCAGCGGCCGTCCGGGGCTGACCGAAGATCACGTGGTGGCCATCGCGTCGCATATCCTCGACATCCTCGACTTCTTGCACGGCCAGCCCACGCCCATCGTCTATCGCGACCTGAAGCCCGCCAACGCCATGATCACCCCGTTGGGGAATGTGGTGCTCGTCGATTTCGGCATCGCGCGCCCGCT
>RGZZ01000775.1 GCA_010028905.1 Pseudomonadota bacterium
TCCATCGCTTCCAGGGTGGACATGAGCTTCGGGTAGTCGGCCTCGCGAACCTCTCGGGTCGTGCTGAGACCGGCGTTCTTCTTCAGCCACTCGATCGCGCGGTCCTTGGTTCCGAGCTTGTTCATCAGCAGGCCGGAGAGCTTTTTGATCTGCGCGTCGGTGATCACGTCGCCCACGCGGCCGGGCTGCGGCATGGGGATCGGAGCGGCCTGCGGCTCGCTCTGAACGACGCGCTCAGGCTCTGCCGGTCGCGCCGCCGCTGCGGTGCGCTCGACCACCACGGGCTCCTCGCGGTCTGCGGGGTGGCTGTAGAACGTCGTCACGGCCGACGACGTGCGCTCGGGGAGCCGCTGCACGGCGACCGCGGGGCGCTGGGGAGGCGTGTCCTGAACGATCTGCGGAAGCGGGCCGTCTGCGATCACCTCTTCGGCACCCACCTCACCGAACCCTGCGAGGCGCAGAACCGCCCGGCTGTACGCGCGAGTGTCCGCGAGCGCGATGCAGTGGTGCTTGGGCATGACCCGGCCGGGCCGCTCGTCCACGCTCGCGTAGCCCTGGCCCACCTCGACCTTGCCGGTCTTGGTGTGCCGCACCTCGTACTTGCACCACGCGAACGTGGCCTGCTGGTCGTAGGGCAGCCCCTTCTGCTCCACGATGCGCGCCTCGATGCCGAACGCGGTCGCCAGCTTCACGACGCCGCTCTTCTTGGGGTTGGCCTTGTAGGAGGTCTTGTACGCCTCACAGAAGCGCTTGGCCTCCGAGTACGAGGTCGTGATCTTCTCCATCGACCGGCCACGCTCCTCGTAGCTGATCGTGAACAGAAAGTCGTGCTCGGGGTCG
The DNA here is from genome assembly GCA_010028905.1 of Pseudomonadota bacterium. Lineage (NCBI taxonomy): Bacteria > Pseudomonadati > Pseudomonadota > Pseudomonadota bacterium. The sequence continues at coordinate 841 of RGZZ01000775.1, forward strand.
AGGATCGAGGCGAGCACCTTCTGCCGGAAGGCGTAGGCGGCGCGCAACGTCGCCGGGTCCGCGACGGGCACGAGGAAGCCCATCTCCGCCAGCTGGGTGAGGCTGAAGCTCACCTGGGGCTCGTCATTGAGGACGTTGGTCAGCGAAGCCGTCTGCACCACCTCGGGGTCGTGGACGGCGAGCGCACCACTCCCGCTCGCCGCGCCCTCTGCGGACACGACGATCTCTTCGTTCTCATTCATGCGTTCTATCTCCTTGGTTTCGCGCGTTTTGCCGCGCGCTTGCTGTTCGACTTCTTCGACGCTGACACCGCTTCCCGACTGACGGGCCGGTACACGCTCTTCCACTTGGCAAGGTCTTCTTGCCGCACCCCCCTGTACTTGTTGCTGATCGGGATCTGCCGCTCCGGGTTCTCCGGGTCGGCCCTCGTCGGAACCGTCGCTTTGAGGCAGCTGTCCCTGATCCACTTCCACACGGTGCCCCTGTGGACACCCATCGCCTCGGCCACCTCGCCTATCGTGAGCAGCCGCTGCTCCTTGAACTCTTTGGGTACCGACACCCGCGGAGAATACGGGGCAGAGTATGTCGTGTCAAGGGTACTTGCGACTTACTTTTTCGCGCGGCTCGTCCTCTTTTTCGAGTGCTTCGCCTTGTTCCAACCGGCGGCGACGACCTCGACCTCTTCGGGCG
>RGZZ01000776.1 GCA_010028905.1 Pseudomonadota bacterium
GGCTGCAGTCTGCCGACTACGATCCGGCGCGATTGTGGCACGATGGGGTACCCGAGTGCCTCTTCGACATCTGCCGCGCGCAAGCCACCATGGGCAACAAGCTGCGCGGGCTCATGCTCTGCGGGCGCTGCGCCCAGGCCCTCGACGCGATGCGCATCGACGTGGCGAAGGTGGAAGACGCCTGCGCGCTGGTGCGCACCGCCAGCGCACCCTCGAAACGCTGACGGAAAGGCTGCGGGTGGCCTCGTTCAAGAGACCACCCGCAGCGCCGGACCGTGCTCGACCGTCTACTTCTGGCGAACGAGCATGAGGTCGACCTTCATCGGACCTTCCTTCTCGCTCGGCGTCAGGGTGATGTGGTCGTTGTCCTTCCAGGTGATGGTCGTGTTCTCGTTCTTCTTGTCCTTGTCGAGGGTCTCGAGCTGCCACTTGTCGCCTTCCATCTTGGCGACCATGTACTCGCCGTCCTTGCTCTTGCCTCCCGCTCCCTTGACCGTGACCTTGCCGTCGGCAAAGGTGAAGCTCATCTCCTGGAGCGTGGTCTTCATGCCCGCCTCGACCTTGCTCTGCGCGACGGCGGGAATCTTCTTGAAGGCCTCTTGCTCCTTGAAGTAGGCGATCTCCTTGTCGACCTCCACCTTCCAGGTGCCATTGAGAGCCGTGGCCTTGCGGCCGCATCCGGCGATGAGCATCGTGACGAAGACAAGGGAGATCAGGCCTGCGAGTCGCAGCGTTCTGTGCATGGGAAGAGTCCTTTCGATATGAAGGCGACGGTACGGCTGTGCGCTGAAGGGCACGCGTGCCAGACCGACATAGGTTCGGGGTCGGGGCGATTCTCCTGCCGAACGCTTGTGGGGAAACCGGCTGCCGCCGCGACCGCGCTCGCGACCCCGAGACGGGCGCGGGCTCAGCGCTCGGCCACGTACACGAAGGCGGGGGGAATGTTGCGCCACTCGGTACGGGTAGTGGTGACGCGACGAAACGACCCGCGCAGCTTGCGGCGGAACTTCTGCCCGGCGGGGAGCAGCAATCCCTGCAGGTAGGCAAACGTGACGAGCTTCCCCCCCGGCGGGAGCGCCTCGGTGATGGCCCCCAGCAGCGCCTCTTGCAGGTCATCGCTGAACGCGGCCCACGGCAGGCCGCAGATGATGCGATCGCACTGCGCGCGACCTTCCGCCGCAAGATACTGCGGGAGGTTCACCGCCGAGTCGACGTGCACCGTGGCCGACGGGCAGCGCGCGCGGGTCAGGGCCGCGAAGTCCGGGTTCTGCTCGATGGCGAAGTAGCGGGCACCGGGCGCAAGCTTGCGAAGCACGACCTCGGTGAACACGCCCGTTCCCGGCCCGAACTCAACCACAAGCGAAGCCCCTCCCAGGTCGGCAGCGTCGGTGATGAGATCGGCAAGCGCCGGAGAGCTGGGCGCAACCGCGCCGATGGACGCCGGATTGGCGAGGAAGGCCTTGAAGAAGCGTAATGCCGACATGCGGGGGAGCCTTTCCACGCTCCTCCGCCCCGGGCCTGCTTCAACCG
>RGZZ01000777.1 GCA_010028905.1 Pseudomonadota bacterium
CGACCCGCCCGTGCCCCCCCTCGAACCCGCAGGTGAGACCGCGGCCGCCCACGCTGTAGCGATCCGCGCACGGCACCACGCGCGCGCGGGCGTCGTAGAGCGCCAATGCGCTCACCAGCTTCATGAGCGATCCCGGCGGGCGCAGCGTGCGAAACACCAGCGTCGCATCGGTGACCGCACGCACCTCGCGATGGTCGATGTCGTAGACGATGACTGCGCCAGGGCGCCCGCGCATGACCATCATCACCTTCGCCTGCAACGCCTCATCGACGGCGACACGAGGCGACCCGCCCAGCGCCGCCGACAACGTGAAGAGGCAGGCCAAGACGGTCCACACGATCCGCTGCCAACCGCGCGAGGTCATATGCAAAAGTGTACCCCACGAAGGTCACAGAACCGTAACGGCGCGATTGCAGGCAAGTACGCCTTTGGGCTGAAGTTGAGCACAATAGAGCTCAACATCGACAGGTTGAGCACAATAGAGCTCAACATCGACACTGGAGGTCGGAATCGTGCACACGCCCGTCAATCCCACTCGGCAGGTGACGCGAAGATGAGCAATCCCCTCACCATCCCCTCGACATCCACACCCAAGCGACGCGCTGGCGATACCGCACGCCCCTTCTGGTTGCAATTGCTGTGGGTTCTCATCGCCTCGCTCATCGTCGCAGGGCTGCGGGGCGACCTCGTCCCTCCGCGCATCACCGCGCCCCGCATCGATCGAGACGCACTCCGCGGCGCAGGCACGACGGGCACCATCGTGATGGCCGAGCGGTTCGGTGAGGGGTCGGTTCTGACAACCGTGAACGCCTCCTCCGCCGACGCGCGCGATGTGAGAACCGAGAAACGCGCGTGGCTGTACCAGCCGACTGCTTCGTCAGACGGCCAGGCAGTTGCCGTGGCCCGAATCGAGGAAAAAGGCTACGCTGTCGAGATCGTCACCGCCAGCGGTCGTACCCGCAAGCGCTACACGGTTCCCGCATGGCCCTGGCTTGCGTGGCGCCCCGAGCGCGCGCAGCTTGCGGTGGCGAGCGCTCACCACAACGGGGAAGATGGAATCCACCTGCTCGACCTCGAGACCGGCCGCTGGCAACGACTGGTGGCAGGCGCGCAGGAGGTATGGCCTGCCTGGTCGCCCCAGGGAGACGTGCTCGCCTACAGCCGCCTCGAGCCGCAGCGCAGCATCTATCTCTTCGACCTCAACACGAAGCGAGAGAGACGCTTCTGCGAGGGCGTGCTGGCCGCCTTCGATCCGCGCGGAGGTCGCCTGGCAATCATCCGCGGCGACCGCGAGGCCATCGAGCTGGTCGACCTCTCGACCGCACAGCGAGCGATCGTGGCGAAAGGGAGCACCTACGGGCGTCTGGCCTGGTCGCCTGATGGGCGGTTCCTGCTGGCCGACGACACGCAAGCGCGCACCTACGTCTTGATCGACGTACAGAGCGGCGCTGCCACGACTATTGGCCGCGTCGACGGCACCTCCCACGGATTCTGCTGGGGACGGTCAGAACCGACAAAGGGTGCGGCTG
>RGZZ01000778.1 GCA_010028905.1 Pseudomonadota bacterium
CCTGTCGCTGCGCCACCACCTGTCGCTGCGCCACCACCTGTCGCTGCGCCACCACCTGTCGCTGCGCCGCCACCTGTTGAGGCGTCAGGCGTCGTTTCTGGCGGGGCTGAGCAACTGGAGACGAGGGCCAGAAAGAACAGGCAGCGCATTGGGCTGTGCATGCACGACGACCTTTCTCCTCCGCTCGCTGAAACGCAAACTCAGGCGGTGCCGGTGATGGGCATCGGCGCCGTGCGCGTGCGGAGACGGCGTCCACCCATGACTGTTCACTGCCTCCACTCGACGTTCACCTCGAGCCGCCCCAGCGACACGCACCCCGCACCATCCGCGAAGGTGACGTCGCGCACCTCGAGCGCCCACGAGCCCTTCTTCGGAGACCCGTGGTACTCGTTCTTCGCAAGCCTCAGCCTCGAGTGAAACCACGACCGGCTGCCTGCGGCTCTGCGGTGAATCGAGACGGCCACCTCGTCGCTCGCGTACCCCCATTCGTCGATGGGCGTCGTGACCACGAGGCGTGCAGGCTTGCCATCCACCTCTCCAGTGAACGCAGCGAGGAGAAGGCTGTGGCCCTCGGGGCCTCGCACGCCCGCAGTCTGGCCGTCGAGCACCAGCCCGGTCAGGTGCAGGCTGCGACACGTCGGTGACGCCGTGCGCCGCTCGCGAGCCGGAGGCATCTGCCCGGGCACGGTGAACGGTGTCGTCCCGCGTCGCGAAGCGGCGAGCTCGCGTTGCTGCTGAGCGAAGCGCACGTCGGTGTCCCGTTGATCCGCGCGGTCCTGCTCCTTGCGAACGCGCGCCTGCTCGACCCGTTGGGTCTCGAAGCGTTGCGTCTCGATTCGACGCGTCTCGAGCTGCTGTGAGAACTGCCGTTCCTCGAACTGACGATTCTCGAGTTGCCGAGCGTAGAAGTCGTCCTGAGCGAAGGCGGCGGTGGCGAACAGTGAAGCGAAGACGAAGCAGAGGTGTGAGCGCATGAGGGCTCTTCTCGCAAGGTGCGCGCCGCGCGGAACATCAACGAATGCGGACTCCTGCGTACCTCTGGCGTCTCACCTGAGGGACTGGTTCTTCTTTGGCGGACGCCCGACGTGCCGTTCGACGAACTGCCCATCGGCCACGGTCAGGCCATGCGCCATCCACTGAATCGACCCACAGCGACATGGTGCGCTCCGCGTCGAGGCGCGAATCGACCCCATGGCGCGCGTGCTCGACACCCCGCAACGGCAACGCGCTCGAAGTGCCCCCTTTGGCACCTCGAGCGCGTTGTCCCCCACGACCTCAGAAGGTGATTACTTCGACTCGCCGACCAGGCGCTGCACCGCGAGGATGCCCGTCTCAGCGCCCGACTTGCTGACGTACATCTCGCTGCGGCCGATGACCGCGCCGTTGGTCGCCTTGAGCACGAAGTACGAGTTGCCGTCGGCCGCCGCGCGCACTTCGTAGCGGGCCACGACCGCGCCGTTGGTCTTCACCGAGGCGATGCCCGCGTTGGCGCTGGTCTTCGTGGTGT
>RGZZ01000779.1 GCA_010028905.1 Pseudomonadota bacterium
CGCAGCTGCAGGGCAAGGTGATGTCGGCCTACGGCGAGATGAGCGACAACACCGCCGCCGACTACAACACCAAGGTGCAGTGGTCGCTGCTCGAGGTGCAGCTCGACGGCCAGGGCAACGAGACCGGCACCATCCCGCTCTCGAACACCATCGCCACCATCTCCCAACCCGTCGGCCAGACCCTGGGCGGCGTGCTCACCATCAACGCGGGCGCCGGCACCCTCAAGCGCATCCGCATCGTGGGCACCGATCAGGCCACGGGCAAGACCGGAAAGGCCGACTTCCAGCTGCAGCTATAGGGCTGAGGGGGAGACGGCGAGATGACGGGGGGAGGGGAGCCAGGCTCCCCTCCCCCCTTTTCGTGCTTCCCTTGATTGTACCGGGAGAACGCCCGGAACAATTGAGGGAAGGCGCGGGTGTCCCCCCGCAGTTGAGCACAACTACGCTCAACCCCCCACAGTTGAGCACATATACGCTCAACACGGCGCAGTTGAGCACATTTCAGCTCAACACGGCGCAGTTGAGCACATTTCGGCTCAACACCCCACAGTTGAGCACATTTCGGCTCAACCCGACGCAGTTGAGCACATATACGCTCAACACCCCACAGTTGAGCACAACTACGCTCAACACCCCACAGTTGAGCACATCCACGCCCCCAAAGATAACGCGCATTTCACGATGTCTTGCGCCTCCTTTCAGGGCGACCCCCTACCATGGAGTCAACCACACGAAGGGTCTGGCCCATGATCACCACCGCCCCGTCGCTCGCCTCATCGCAGCCTTCGACCCCCACCCCGAGCCGCTGGTCGGTGACGCCCGACGAGTGCCGCATCGAGCTCGACATCCCTTTCCTCTCCGACCCCACGCGCGACGATGACGCCGATCGCATCAACCAGGCCGTCGCCGATCGCTTCCAGGCGGCGCGGGCCAACTTCATCCCCAACCCGGGCTGTGCCACATCGCTCACGGGGGGAGGCCAGGTGGCCTACGATGACGGGCACCTCACCGCGGTGACCCTGGCATTCGATGGGTACGCCGGTGGTGCGCACCCGAACCCGTGGCTCGAGACGGTGCTCTATGACGGCGACCAGCATCGTGAGGTGAAGCTGCCCGAGCTCTTCACCGAACGCGACAAGGCCCTCCCCACCCTCGCCGCGCGCGTGGCCGACTGCTTGAAGAACGAGCCCGACGTCGACGAGTCGTTCATCAGCCAGTGCGTGAGCGGAAGCGCCGAGAACCTCAGCGCCTTCCAGCCCACCGCCGACGGCCTGCAGTTCGCGCTCCCCGCCTACCGCAGCGGACCCTTCGGCGCGGGCATGTTCGACAGCGCCGTGCCCTACGCCGACCTGCGCGGCATTCTCGACCCTCGCGGCCCGCTGTGGCGCCAGTCGGCCCCCTTCACGTTCGAGGGCGCTGACGGACCCGCGCGCAAGCAGAGCTTCGAGCGACTCGTGGCTGCCCACCGCGCGCCCGGAACCGGAACGCCAACCGCACCCGACCCCA
>RGZZ01000780.1 GCA_010028905.1 Pseudomonadota bacterium
TCGCCCATCCGCCACGGCCCAGCTCCTCACCGATCTCGTACCCCGCCGTGAAATCGGCATCAGAGCTCAGCAGCGTCGTGTTCGCAAAGTTTTTACAGAGCACATTCATGTGCGAGGTGTCGGGCCTCGAGGGCGGCACGGCGACGCGGAGCATCGCTGGGCTTCGATCTATAGTGCTGCTGGGGTGACCATTTTTGGACGAGATCTGACGAAACAAATAGTGTTTGAAGCCGAGCGCGGCGGGAGCGCGATAGGAGGGGCTGCAATACTCATCCAGTGTGGGCCACTCGTCTGTGAAATTTCTGGGGGGGACTTTTCGCGAGCGTCCATCCATGGAGGGAGGGCGATCTTGTGTGCAGGCCACGCGCGCGCTCTCCGCGAGCGTGCACCGGCGGCTCTCCTCGTTTGCACCAGCAGCTGCTGCGCTCGCTCCGCGCCTCTTACCGCCGCGAGAGCACCGCCGGCTTTTTTCGAACTCTCCAGCGCCGCTACCAACGCACGCGCGCGTCGTCGTCGCCGGCGGTGGCATCATCGGCACTTCGATCGCGTACCATCTGGCCAAGCTGGGCTGGTCGGACGTGGTGCTGCTCGAGCGCGATCAGATCACATCGGGCACGACGTGGCACGCGGCTGGCCTGATGGTCACCTTTGGCTCGCTCTCCGAGACCTCGACTGAGCTTCGCAAGTACTCGAAGGAGCTCTACTCTCGCATACTCGAAGAGGAGACCGGCATGAGCACCGGCTTCAAGCCGTGCGGCTTCATCGAGCTCGCGACGGACGCGGGCTACCTCGAGGAGTTCCGGCGCGTCGCCGCCTTCAACCGCAAGTGCGGCGTCGACGTGCACGAGCTCTCGCCGACAGAGGTGCGCGACCTCTTCCCGCTCTGCCGCGTCGATGACGTCCTTGCGGGCTTCTATGTGCCGACAGATGGGCGTGTGAACCCGGTGGACGCGACGAGCGCGCTCGCGCGTGCGGCCAAGCAGCGCGGCGTGCGCATCGTCGAGGGCGTCTCTGTCGAGGGCGTGGCACACGCGACTGGGCGCGTCACGGGCGTTCACACCAGCACGGGGGCCACCATCAACTGTGAACATTTTGTGAACGCATGCGGCATGTGGGCGCGCCAGCTGGGCGAGCGGAGCGGCGTGACGATCCCCAACCAGGCGGCCGAGCACTACTATTTGCTCACGGAGCCGATGGCAGCCGTTGGGCGCGAGTGGCCGGTGGTCGAGGATCCATCCTCGTGCACGTGCGCTGATGGCCTCTGATGACGCCTGATGACGCCTGATGGCGCCTGATGGCGCCTGGTGACGCCTGGTGACGCCTGATGACGCGTGCTGGTCTCCTTCATCAGGTACATACGGCCAGAGGGCGGTGGGTTGATGGTTGGTCTGTTTGAGACCGACGCGGCCGAGTGGAAGGTGATGGCGTCTGATGGCGTCTGTCTGTTGGCGTGTGTGATTGGCGTCTGATGGCGTCTGATGACGCCTGATGACGCCTGATG
>RGZZ01000781.1 GCA_010028905.1 Pseudomonadota bacterium
CGCTCATCTCCACCCTCCCCGAGGAGGCCACGCTTGCCGTCGCTCACGTTCGTCCACACCGCCGACCTGCACCTCGACAGCCCCTTCAAAGGCGTCACGGCCGAGAATGCGCCCCACGTGAGCGAGCGCCTTCGCAGGGCCACGTTCGAGGTGTTCGAGGAGATCGTCGCGCTGTGCATCCGCGAGCGCGCCGACTTCCTGCTGGTGGCGGGCGATGTGTACGACGGCGCCGATCGCAGCCTGTATGCCCAGATGCGCTTCCGCGATGGGCTGGCGCGGCTGGCCGAGCACGGCATCCACGCGTTCGTTGTGCATGGCAACCACGATCCCCTGAGTGGATGGGCGTCTCACATCGAGTGGCCGTCCACCGTCACCGTCTTCGGCAACACCGTCGAGACCGTGCCCTTCCAGCGCGATGGGCAGACCGTCGCCGAGATCACCGGCGTCAGCTACCGCGACGCGAACGAGGGCCGCAACCTGGCGCGGCTGTTCACGCGGAACGCGGGCGACGGCGCATCTTTGCGGCCTTCCATCGGCACCGCTCCCTTCCGCGTGGGCCTGCTGCACTGCAACGTAGGTTCAGACACGGGACACGCCGCCTACGCCCCCTGCGAGCTCTCCGACCTCATCAACGCCGACATCGACTACTGGGCCCTCGGACACGTTCACCGAAACGGGGTGCTCGCCACCACGCCCACGGTCGTCTACCCAGGAAATCCCCAGGGGCGCAGCATCCGCGAGACGGGGCCGCGCGGATGCTACGTGGTGCGCGTCGACGATGCGGGCCATGTGACCCCCCGCTTCCACCCCGTAGACGCGGTGCGCTGGACCGTGGTCGACATCGCCATCGACGATCTCGATGGGATGGGCGCCCTCGACACCCGAACCTTCGCCCGCCTCGACGAGGCCCTGACCCGCGCCGAAGGACGCGCGGTCGTATGCCGCCTGCGCTTCACCGGCAGGGGGAGCCTGGCGCGAGAGCTGCGACGAAACGACGCGGTTGCCGACATCGTCTCGCGGTGTCGCGAACGCTGCAGCCGACGCGATCCGTTTCTCTGGGTCGAGAAGGTCGAGATCGACTGCCGAGACGACATCGACCGCACTGCCGCCCTCGCGCGTCCCGACCTGGTCGGCGCCGTTCTGCGACTGGCGCAGACATATCGCGAGGGCGATCTCGCTCCCCTCGACTCCCCGCTCGCCGAGCTCTATGAAAACAAGAAGTTCAAGCGCTACCTGAGCAGGCCCGACCCCGCCGAGTTGCAGCAGCGCATCGACGAGGCCGCCCTGCTCTGCGCCGATCTGCTCGAGGGGTCGCCCTGACCGGGCCCGTGCCCCGCCCTTCGCTAGGGACGGGACCCGTCCTCGCCGAACCGCCCTCACCATGAACGCCCGGCGCCGTCTCGTCCCCCTGCTCGTCGCGCTGCTCGTGATGCTGACCGTTGCCCTCGCCATCGCGGCACCCGATCCGACGCCCTCCGGGACCCAGGGCACACCTGGCCC
>RGZZ01000782.1 GCA_010028905.1 Pseudomonadota bacterium
GTCGACGGTGAACCGGCCCATCTACTTCTATGTTGATCACCCGACGGACGGCCCATTCACCCTGGGCGCCACCATAACGGCATCCTTCTCCGCGGGCGTCAGCGCCTTCGTGGTCGACCCGCACGCCGCCACCGGCGCGGAGTTCCCCATGTCGGGCACGCCCACCGTGTCGTCGTCGTCGACCTACAACCGCACCGACACGCATACGCAGACCTTCACCCTGCCCCGCGGCCGCTACGTGTTGCGCGTCGAGCTCGATACCAGCGGCGGAACCTACAGCGCCAGCGTCACCGCGCACTAGCGCTGGTGGGTCGCCCCGTTCGGCGCTCCGATGACCGAACGGGGCTTGGTTGGCTGGGGTTGACGAAGGTGCTGGCGGGGTTTCGGTGTAGTCTGTATGCGAACGTCACGGCCTTGGTCGCCGTCTCAGGCTTGCCGCTGAAACAACCTCTCCCCACATCTGCGAAAGGACCGTGCACACATGGCTTCCCCTCGCCTCTGGCGCGCGTCTGCAGCAACGGTCACGCTGCTGCTTGTTGTTGCGTCCACGGGCTTCGCGCACCCCCCCGTGCTTCCTCGCATGCCGGGCTATCCGGCAGGCGAGATCACGAATCCCAGAGACGGTAGCGTCATGGTCATCGTGCCCGGTGGAACGTTCATCATGGGCGCCGATGACCACCAAGACGACGAAAAACCGTAGCACCAGGTTGCGTTGCGTGGTTTCGCCATCGGCAGGTACGATGTGACAAACGCGCAATGGGACGCCTTCCTTCGCGCAACCCGTTACAACCGGGGACCCGGGAAGTTTCGAGAGGATCTTTCCCGTCGGGGGCCAGATGCGCCGTTCACGCGCTGCACCTGGCATGATGCGCGTGCCTACTGCGCCTGGGCTGGGTGCAGGTTGCCCACCGAGGCCGAGTGGGAAGCGGCTGCACGGGGTACCGATGGCCGCAGATACCCCTGGGGGAACGGCTTCGAGGCCGCGCTCTGCTGCTGCAGCAGCGACGGGCAGGTCCAGACGGGCCCCTGTCCTGTCGGGTCGTACCCGGAAGGCGCTTCGCCGTACGGCTGTCTTGACATGGTCGGCAACGTCTGGCAGTGGTGCTCGTCGGAGGCGCGCCCCTATCCCTACAATGCCACTGACGGTCGAGAGAGCGCAGGAGGCAATGCCTTCCGCGTGCTTCACGGGGGAGGCTGGGGGCAAGGGCACCCCAATACATTTCTTTGCAGCAACCGTCTTGCCAGTGCGCCGGATCGACGCACCGAGGATCGCGGATTCAGGATTGCTCGAAGTCTCTGAGCGACTTCTCTCCGTGGTGTATGTGCCGATACCAGGCGTAGGCGCTCACCCTCGCGACCAGAACCACTGCGCCGGCCACCGGGTTCTCGAACAGGAAACGCGCCGCGGGCTCGATGGCGTGGTCGAACACCGGAACCACGACTTTGTCGAAGACCTGGCCGCCTACCGTAGAGATGCCGGGAACGCCGAGACCGTAGCCC
>RGZZ01000783.1 GCA_010028905.1 Pseudomonadota bacterium
GAGCACAAGGAAGGGCGCATCGGCGCCATCAAGAAGGGTCCCGCGGCCTTCGCGCTTCGGTCGGGTGTGGCGTCCATCGTGCCCATCGCCATCCCCTGTTCTCCGGATGTTCTTCCTCGATATGGGGAGAGTTGAGTCGGAGCCGTCGCCGCGTCGGCGGTCACCGCTGCGGTGCTGGGCAAGGCCGCCCGCCGCAAAGAAGCGGATCGCGCGGTCACCGGGCCCCGTCAAGGTGCTCCAGAACCTCGGCGTGATGCAGGGCACGAAGGCGCACGATGCACACCATGCCCAGCCCGTCGGTTCCTACTGCATCGTGAACGGAATGGCCAATCCGCTGCTCGACAAGCTCAACGTGTGGCGCAAGGCGGAGTACCACATCTATCGGGCCACGGGCCTCGAGCCAAGCACGTGGCTCGATCCAGAGATCAAGAAGAAGGCGCTGGGTGTCGCAAACCCCGCCGACTTCCTCGATCCCGCCAAGCGCCTGGAGGGGCGGTGCGCGTTCTGGCAGGGCATGCTCGCCAAGATCGACACCTGGCGGCGTGGAGACAAGTCGCATGCGGCGTGAGGCGAGGCATCGCTGGGGAGCCAGGCCCTGCCACGGGGCCTTAGGTTTATTCGTCGGGGGACGAGAGGAGGTCAGATGAGACATCATCGTCGATTGCTCGTGCTGTTCGTGGTCGCGGTGGTCGCATTGCTTGTGCTGCGGTTTCATTCGCAGGCCAGCGCGCGTGCGGTGGGGGCGAACGCGGGTCTCGAGGGGTGGCGACCGTTCCCAGATGACAACCCGTGGAATCAGCGCGTCGATGGGCTGGCGGTCGACCCTCGGTCAGATGACATCATCCGTCGCATCGGAGCAAACGCGCCGCTGCACGCCGATTTCGGAGCCAGCTGGGATGGCGGACCGTTCGGGATTCCCTACGTCGTGGTGCCTTCGGGCCAGCCGCGGGTGCCGGTGGTGTTCAACGAGTACGGCGACGAGAGTGATCCCGGACCCTACCCCATTCCCCCAGACGCCCCTGTCGAGAAGGGGAGCGACCGTCACGTGCTGGTGGTCGACCCGTCGCATCAGAAGCTGTATGAGCTCTATCACGCCGAGCGGCGCCGTGGGCCGAATGGCGTTGTTCGCTGGGCGGCGGGAAGCGGCGCCGTGTTCGATCTGTCGTCGAACCGCCTGCGCCCGAGCGGCTGGACCTCCGCCGATGCGGCGGGCCTGCCCATCTTCCCCGGTCTGGCGCGCTACGACGAGGTGGTGGGGCAGCGCGAGATCCGCCATGCCTTGCGATTCACGGTCTCGCATACGCGACGGGCGTATCTTCCGCCCGCCACCCACTTTGCATCGAGCGACGCCGACGCACTGCTGCCCCCCATGGGGATGCGTGTGCGGCTCAAGCGGTCGTTCGACGTGTCGGGCTATCCATCACAGGCGCGTGTCGTGCTCGTGGCCCTGCAGCGCTACGGAATGATCGTGGCCGACAACGGCAGC
>RGZZ01000784.1 GCA_010028905.1 Pseudomonadota bacterium
CCCACCTGGTTGACAACCAGGCCATCATCCTCACGGCCCTGGTGGGGGCCGTCACCTGGAACCTGCTCACCTGGTGGTGGGGGCTGCCGTCGTCGTCTTCCCACGCACTGGTGGGGGGGCTCGTGGGGTCTGCGCTCATCTTTCGCGGATTCGATGCCGTGATGTGGCACGATGGCGTATGGCAGAAGGTGCTGCTGCCAGGGTTGGTGAGCCCATGCCTCGGCCTGGTCGGAGGCTTTCTGGTGATGGCCGGCATCATGTGGGCCTTTCGGCGGGCTCGCCCGCACGACATGACCGTGGGCTTCAAGTATGGACAGCTCTTCTCGGCGTCTGCCCTCTCGCTGGCCCACGGCACCAACGACGCTCAGAAGGTCATGGGCATCATCACCCTCGCCCTCGTTGCGGGACACGTACAGCACGACTTCGCCATTCCCATGTGGGTGAAGTTCGCCTGTGCCCTCATGATGGCGCTGGGAACGGCTGCAGGGGGCTGGCGCATCATCAAGACCCTGGGCAGCAACCTCGCCAAGCTGACGCCCGTGCACGGCTTCGCAGCGCAGATGACCGCTTCTGGCATTCTCTTCTCCACCGCGTGGCTGGGCATGCCGGTCTCCACAACGCACGTCATCTCCGCCTCCATCATGGGAGTGGGCGCCACGCGCCGCCTTACCGCAGTGCGCTGGACGGTTGCGGGACGCATCCTCGGCGCGTGGTTCGTCACTGTACCCGCCGCCGCGAGTGTCTCCGCGATCATGGTGCTCGCGCTCAGACCCTTCATCCCCGAGCTCCAGTGACTCAGACCCCCTTTCCACAGGCCTCTCCTGCCTGCAGGAGACCTGAATCCAACGAAAACGAGTGAGCCATGAAATTCAGCCTGCTTCCCAAAGAAGAGAAGTTCTTCGACCTCCTGCAGAGCCTCATCCAGAACACGGTCGAAGCTACTGGCGTCCTGCAAGAGCTTGGCAGGAGCTGGTCGCCCACCTCTCCCGCCTTCGCACGTCTCGAGGCGCTCGACACCAAGACACAAGACATGCGCCACGAGATCGTGCGTCAGATCAACGCCACGTTCGTGACCCCCATCGACCGCGAAGACATTCACGCGGTTGCGGCCCACATCACGTGCGCGTTCGGGCGGGTGCACGCCCTGACGCTGCGCTTGCAGGTCTACGCCCCCGATACGCTGCCTGAGGCCTGCTCTGTCCTCATCGACGTGCTGGCGCGCGCTTCGCAGTGCGCGGCCGAGATGATCCGCCTTCTGCCATCGTTCAAAGACTGCTCGGCGCAGCGCAAGGAGATGGCAACCCTCGAGAAGAAGGCCGACCACGTCTATCGCGAGGCGCTTGGAGGTCTGTTCGTCGCAGGTTCCGATCCGCTCTACGTAATCAAATGGAAAGACATCTACGAGAGCCTCGAAGATGCGGTTGACGAGTGCGACAACCTCTGCGACCTCGTCGAGTCGATCATCATCAAGCACGGCT
>RGZZ01000785.1 GCA_010028905.1 Pseudomonadota bacterium
GCAGAGCACACCATGCTCATCATCAACGACCACGGCGACGGCTGGCGTGGCTGTGTCGAAGATCGCAGCGCCAGCGACTGGATGTCGCTGCCGAAGGTGCGCGAAGGGCTCGAGGCCGCGCAGCAGGCCACGGGCAAGAAGCTCGACATCATCGGATTCGACGCCTGCCTCATGGGCATGGCCGAGGTGACGAACGAGCTGCAGGGCACCGCTGACTACATGGTGGCCTCGCAGGAGACCGAGGGGAACGCCGGCTGGCCCTACTCGCGCATCATGAGCGCCCAGATGCTCGCGCACCTCGATGCGCGGCTCACCCACCTGCTGCCATCGTCAGCGCGTGACGTGGCCATCGCCGCCGTGCAGCAGGCCGCCACCACACAAGACGAGCTGCCCACCATGGCCGCCTACGACCTCTCGAAGGCCGGCGCTCTCACGTCGGCCATCGACCACCTGGGCACCCAGATCGTGGCTTCGCCCATCACGAAGGAGCGCCTCGACGAGATCGCTGGCAAGACCCAGACCTTCGACGTGTACAAAGACCTCTACCACTTTGCCAGTGGCATCGAGGGCGACGGTACCGCCGGATGCGAGCTCAACGCCGCGGCGGGCGAGGTCAAGCGCGCCATCGACGACATGGTGATCGCCGAGCAGCACAGCGCCGACTATCCGAACGCCCACGGCGTGAGCATCGAGCTGAACGCCGCGCAGGAAGGCTACGGCGACGTGCAGCTCGCCCAGCGCACCGCGTGGACCTCAGCACAGGACAAGATGGGGCTGGGGGGCGACGAGGGCTGATCGCATCGGCAGGCGATGTGGGGTGCAGGAGCGCAAACGACCGGCGCGGTAAATCACCCATAGACCGCCCACCCCGTTGAGTTGGAGAGCACGCGCGTGTACCCGTTCATCGAAGTCGAGTGCCCTGGTTGCGAAACCCACCTTCGAGTGCCCTCGAGCGCGGCCGGGCGGCGGGGCACGTGTCCCCGATGCCACGCCCTGGTCGAAGTGCCGCGTCCGACGCCTCCCAGCCCCGAAGGCGGAGATCCGGCGCCGCGCTGCACCTCGGCGCGCCTTCAAGCGCTGTTCGAGGAGCTTGCCGTCCTGCTGGGCAAGAAAGTCCGTGAGCGCAGCGTGGTCGATCGAAAGCTCCTCGTCTTCGACATCGTCACCGACGAAGCCGCCGATCGCACACAGGTCGTCACCGTCTCCGAGACCCGCGACCGCGCGGGTGAGCCCGCACTGCTGCTGCACAGCACGGTCGGAACAATCTTTCGCCACGACCACGCCATCGAGGCGCTCAAGAGCGCAGAGAGCGACGCGTCGATGAGCGTCTCGCTCGATGACCAGAGCACGCTGTCTGTTCGCGCACTCATGGACGACAGCCCCCCCGTCGAGGCCGCGAAGCTGAAGCCGCTGCTCATGCGTCTGGCAAAGCTGGCCGATGTGATGGAAGAGAAGATCTTCCACTGGGACCGCACC
>RGZZ01000786.1 GCA_010028905.1 Pseudomonadota bacterium
TGCTCGCGACTCATGTCGTCGTCGTCGTCGTGACTCTTTGATGCATTCTCGAGTGCCGAGTGCGTCGTTCTCCTCCATTCCCACGTGTCGTGCGCGACGTAGCCAAGAAGGAAACATGCTGGGATAGTGATGGCCGAGTACCGCACCGCACTCCAATCGACTCCCGTGCGCGGTATCGAGTCGTCACTCTCGAGGATCTGCCGATACGAACCGAATCCAAGCCAGAATACCGCGACCTTTGTCGACAACGACAGCACGATGTAGTACTTCTCCGAGAAGTTGGGGTCGGCGAATTGACGCCACCTCCTGAACGTCAGTTGCGCCACTATTCCGAACGTGTTGAACCACAGCGCAAAGGGCACGACGTTCTCGTAGAACACGTGTGCATTCGATCCCAGCTCGCTCGCAAAGATCTGGTACAACAAGATGCCTACATTCACCAAGTTCAAGTTGCTTCCAATCACCCACCACAAGATGTCGAAGAGTCGTCTGTCGCGTGCATCGTCGCAATCGAGGAGCTCGATGACGTAGCCTACAAACTGGAGTGCGACGCCGTCTGACAGCTGTTTCAAAAAGAGGTAGAAGTCGGTCTCGCCCATGAGCACGAGGCCGAACGCACTCATCATTGACGCAGTGATCGAGTACTCAATCCACCGCAGAGCGTTCCTCGACGACGTTCGACCGACGACGTGAGTGCGCACGAATGTGTCGACCTTTGGTTCGAGTATCATCCCGAGATACATCAAGTGGAAACATGCAGTCACAAACTCGACTGCGATGCTCGGCCAGAATATGTGGAATGTGAACATGTCGCGTGGGTGTGTGACCAAATAGATCGACGACGAATTCCGAACGTATGCGAAGAGCGGCGCGACGAGTGTCTGCGTCTGCACGACATCCCGATTGAGCACTACACCGAGGCCTCCGTCCAAAAAATGGACGCACGCCGCAAGTGCATTGAGAATGAGCAGGTGCCGATCCGAAGTCCACATGCGCACTTCTTTGTTCGTGTGTGTCGCACCTGCGATTGCGATCGCGCGTCTTCTTCGTGAGTGCTCGGTCGTACTTGACGGCACATTCGCATTCTCGGATAAAGTAGCTGACGTCACATCATTCGTGCGCACATCGTGCACTTCATGCTCTTTCCAATGTGGTGGTGGTGGTGGTGGTGGTGGGTAAAGCTCAACGTCTCGTCGCTGAGGTGCACTTGTAAGTCCACGTACATTCGCACGCCCCAATTGTTGTCGCGAGTGCAACGCCCGATCTGTCGGAGTTGCGAGTGTGTGGGTGTGTGTCTTATGCGCCGTTCGTTGACTTGCATTCACATATGCATATGACATATGCTCCGGCCTGAAGCGAGCTCTCGCTATCGATTCACAAGTCGTCGATCTAAGGACATGTATCTTTCGAGCGTCGCGTAGTCGACGTGCCGCTGGAGTGAGGAAGTGTGGTGACGCACTCATCGTGCTGC
>RGZZ01000787.1 GCA_010028905.1 Pseudomonadota bacterium
GGCCGTGTTCATGAGGCGTGCCTTGACCTCGGCGTTGGTGAGCTCGGGGTGGTGGGCGAGGAGGAGACCTGCCACGCCCGTCACGTGGGGGGCGGCCATGGAGGTTCCGCTCATGGTCTCGAAGCCGTTGCCGGGCGCCAGCGAGTAGATGTCGACCCCGGGGGCGGCTACGTCGACGCTGGTGGCACCGTAGTTCGAGAAGCCCGCGAGCTCGCCGTTGCGGTCTGTGGCTGCGACGCTCACGATGTTGTCGAGGTCGAAGGCGGCGGGGAAGTGAGGGTTGCCGTCGCTGTCTGTGCCGGCATTGCCAGCCGCGACGATGTGCAGTGCGTTGGAGGCTGCAAAGGCATCGTAGAGGGCCTGGCTGAACATGGGCCCGCCCCACGAGTTGCTGGTGATCCGGGCCCCGATCTTCTCCGCGTAGAGCACGGCTTCCAGGGCGTCGGCGTAGGTTCCGCTGCCGTCGGCGTCGAGGAACTTCGCGCTCGCAATGGTCGCGTTCCAGTTCACGCCCACGACCCCCTGGCCGTTGTTGCCCACGGCGCCGATGGTGCCTGCGCAGTGCGTGCCGTGACCGTGGTCGTCGAGGGGGTCGCCGCTGTCGGTTGCAAAGTTGGCGCCGTGCACGTCGTCGACCACGCCATTGCCGTCGTCGTCGACGCCATTGCCGGGAATCTCTCCCGGGTTGGTCCAGCAGTTGGCTTTGAGGTCGTCGTGGGTGTAGTCGATGCCGGTGTCGATGACCACGATGAGGGGGCCTTCCCCGTTCGGCTTCCCCGTGGTGGTCTTCCACGCCTCGGTGGCGCCGATGTCCTTGCCGGGCGTGCCGCCGTCCTGACCGTGGTTCTCGAGCCCCCACAGCCGGCTGTCGAGATCGTCGGGCACATTTCCTGAACGGGCGCGCGTCTCGGCTGCAGACGGCTGCGCGGCAGGGGTGGGGTCGTCGATGTGGATCTTGTAGTTGGGTTCAGCGTAGAGCACGCCGGGCTGCTTGTTGAGGCGCTCGATGGCCTCGTCGACAGTCTCTCCGGCGGGCAGGCTGAACTGGTAGAGCTGGCCCTTGAACGCGTTCTCCATCGACGCCGGCACGCTGAAGTGACGCAACGTCTGCAGCCCTTGGGCCTGGGCAAGGGTCTCGATTTGATGGTCGGTGGCGCGGGCGGCGAACTTCACGAGCACCTGTCCGGGCACGTACTCTGCCGTGCTTGCGGAACCGAGGTCGGCTCGGTCGACAGGGGCGGTTTGCGAACCCGGGATCGGGCGCGTTGATGCAGGGGCTGCAGCCGGCTGAGGGCTGGTCCGCGGGTTGATCTGCACTGTCACTCTCCTCAAGGAGGCTCAGCACGCAGGACATGCGTCTGAGCGCACCATCATGGTTCGAGTATAGGGCATGCCCGGCCCGCGAGGCGAGCCGGAGATGTGAACATGTCAGCACCTCACACGGGGGGAGGCGTGCACATGCCCTGGCCTG
>RGZZ01000788.1 GCA_010028905.1 Pseudomonadota bacterium
TTCACCGCAACCGCCACACCCATCACCGTGGAGAGCATCGGCTGGCCGTAAAAAGCGAGCGAGGCGAGCGCGATGATCGCGCCCCACATCAGGCCGTTGACGGCTGCAATGGACACCTCTTTGCGGATGACCACACCCAGACTTGCGCTGCTGATCTGCTCGAGAGCGATGCCGCGGATCATCAGCGCCACCGTCTGGTTCCCGGTGTTGCCGCCCATGCTCGCCACGATCGGCATGAGCGCCGCGAGCGCGACCTGCTGCTGGATGGTGGCCTCGAAGGCACCGATCACGCGAGACGCGACCAGTGCGGTGAGCAGGTTCAACCCAAGCCAGGGCCAGCGGTGGGTGGCGCTCTGCAGCACGGGGGCGAAGAGGTCTTCGTCTTCGTTGAGACCTACCTGCTTCAGGGGCTGGTTCTCGGCCTTCTCGCTGATGAGATCCATCACCTCGGCGAAATGCAGAACGCCAGCGAGGCGCCGGTGCAGGTTCACCACCGGCGCCGACACCAGATCGTAGCGCTCGAAGGCCCGAACGGCCTCGTCGGCCGGATCGTGTGTGCTGAAGACCAGTGCATCGCGCACCATGATCTCGCTCACCGGCGTGTCGGGATCGTTGGTGAGCAGGTCACGCAGCCGCAACACCCCCACCAGCACCGCGTCGTGATCGACCACGAAGACCTGGTCGAAGGGTTCCGGAAGTTCTTTGTGACGGCGCAGATAGCGAAGCACTACCTCCACGTCGACATCGTCACGCACCGTGACCATGTCGAAGTCCATCAGCGCACCGACCGTGTCCTCCGGAAAAGACAGCACCTCGCGCACCTGGCTGCGGTCGCGCTGGTCGAGCTGCGACATCACCGCCGCGACGGCATCCTTCGGCAGGCTGGGGACCAGCCAGGCGATCTCGTCGGATTCGAGGTGGGAGGCAGCATCGACGATGTCCTGCTGCGGCATGCCGGCTACGAGGGACTCTCTTACGCCCTCGGCAAGCTCGAGCAGCACCCCACCCCGACGGGTAGCGGGAATCACTTCCCAGAGTGCTTCCCTCTCCTGCTCGTCGGGCAGGCGCTCCAGCACGAAGGCGATATCTGCCGGGTGCATGCGCACCGTGCGGCGCTCGAGTTCACCGCGGTGCTGCCTCATGAGCAAGGCGCCCACCAGCTCTCCCTGCCCGTGTGACTGTCTGAGGCTCACATCGCGTTCGAGCTGCTGCTTGTCGAGGAGCGCAAGAATCTCCTCGAGGGTGGCCTCGAGGCTGCGCTGGTACAACTCGACGTGCTGCTCGTCCATCGCGCTCAGCCCGCGCCGATGCGCTGCACGAACACCAATCGCGACTGCGGGCGCAGGGGTTCGAGGAAGGGATCCATCACGAGCTCTCCGTCGATGGCTACATGACAGCTCTCGACTTCGGCGGCTGGCAGCCCCGGAAAGCGCGCGAGCAGCGCCGCTACAGCAGCGCGCACGTCGGACGC
>RGZZ01000789.1 GCA_010028905.1 Pseudomonadota bacterium
CGAGCGCAAGAGCATGCGCCAGGGTCGCAAGCGGGCGTTTGCGCGACGCGCGACGCAGGGCGTGGGGCAGCGTGAGGTGGAGCTGCTGGTTGAGCATTCGTCTCGTCGTCATGACGAGCCGGTACGCCCGTGCCGGGGGCAGCTCCTGCCCTGCCCGCCCGCGGGGGCCGTGCGAGCGCGCGCCATCGCCCGGGATCCCCTTCCTGAAGCTCGGAGGCTGCGCCTACTTCCCGAGCGTTCCCACCACGATGTGATCCTTGCTCCAGAGCGAGAAGACGTCGGCTTTCGATGCGGCCGAGTAGAGGGTGAGACGCCCGTTCCAGCCGTCGATCACCAAGGGGGTGAGTGCCCCTCTGTGCAGGGCGTCGCCCACGAAGAGATCATGGCGGTTCAGCTGGGGCGACATGGCACCGATGATGAAGAAGCGCGCGTCTGCGCCGTTTATCGGGGGGGTGTACAGGCCGGTTCCCAACGTGCGCGTCTTTGCGCTCTTCATGTCGACCTCGATGAGTGTCTTCACGCCCGCGCGACGTACCGTGCACCAGGCGACGGCATCTCGGGGGCCGAGCGTGGCCGAGTCGACCCCCTCAGCCGAGAGCACCTTGGTCGGGTTCACGCCGCCATCGGCCAGATTGCCGAGGAAGAGCGTGCTGGCCGTGACGCTGCTGGCTACCGAGTAGATGAGCCGCTGATGATCGCGGCTGAAGTTGAAGGTGAGCAGCTGCCCGTTCGACACCCCGCTGCCCTTGACGAGGGCGCCGATGTCGACGAGCCGGGTGTGCGCCAGGGTGTTGCTGGCATCTACGGTCAGCGACGCGATCTCGTCTCCCTGGGCCACCCCGTCTTTGTCAACGGTGTACCCGCGGGCGATGTAGGCCCCGTTTCCTGCGTACTGGAGATTCACCGGAAACGAGAAGCGGAAGCGGCTCGTGTCGCGGGTGAAGATGGGGGTGCTCTTGCCCGAAGCGATGTCGACGAGCACTGCCTTCCCCGCGTACTCGCCCACGGCCATGGCCTGCGTGCCATCGTCGTTCAGCGCGAGGGCGTTCACCGTGAGCAGATCGACCGCGATGTCGGCCACGCGGCGCTGTGTCGTGGAATCGAGCAGGGTGAGACGCGCACGCAGGCCAGGCCAGTGCGACACGATGGCGAGCCGGCGGCCGTCAGCGGTGACGTTCACCGATTGGATGAGCTGAAATGGCAGCCCGAGCTTCTTGAGGGCACTTGCATCGACGGTGAAGCGCACCTTCGGCTTGAGAGAACCCGTGCCCTGGGGCGTCTGCTCGGCGCGGGCCGTGCCCACCAGAAGCCCCAGAGCAGCCGCCAGCGCGACGGTCATCGTCGCCAGGCGGCGCGAGATCGCGGTTCGTGTCATCGGCTTGCGGCCTTGCTCACCTTCGCCACGGTGGGCCACCAGTCCCAGGTCAGGCGCTTCTGGCCGCGGATGACGCAGTCTGACTTCATGTCGGT
>RGZZ01000790.1 GCA_010028905.1 Pseudomonadota bacterium
CGCCACCCGCACCCCTGTGCGAACGGCGCACCCGCACCCCCACCCGAACAGCCCCCGTTCTGCGTCGCAGGAAGGCACTGCGAAGGACGGGGATCCGTGGGCCGCGAACATGTGAACGCGCGCTCTCGATGGCCCACAACGAAAGCCCAGAGCAGCGAGAGCGTGTACCGACGCAGAAGAGATGGTCACGTCAATGCCTCACAAGTGCCCTCCTGCAGATGAAGCGCGGGCGCGTCGGCGGCTCCACCGTAGGCGCACGCTTGGCCAGGCGCTGATCGCGTGCACCGCGATGGCGCTGATCTGTGCCAGTGCCTTCGCGCAATCGCGCAAGCCCTTCTATGGCCACGATGCCGAGCGCCCGGGGGCGAGACACCGCATCGAACCGTCTGACCTGCCCCCTCCCTTTGCCACGCGGTCTTCAAGCCAGCTCCAGATCGTGGGCCGACCCCAGGGGGCCATGCCCCAGGTTCCCAAAGGTTTCAAGACAGAGGTCTACTCCACGGGATACGCGCGTATCCGACTGATGCGCACCGCACCCAACGGTGACGTATTCGCTTCCGACCATGGCAGCGGCGACATCTGGGTCTTGCGCGGTGTCGACGCCAGCGGCCGCTGCATCACGCGCAAGCGCTTTGCCCACGCCGGTCAAGGACCGTACGGCATCGCATTCTACCCCCCCGGGCCCGATCCCAGGTGGGTGTACGTGGCCAATCTCGACAATGTGGTGCGGTTTCCCTACACCCGTGGTGACCTCGAGAGCCGGGGCGCGGCGCAGGTGGTGGTCGACCACCTGCCCACCCGCGGGCACTTCACGCGTGACGTCGCCTTCTCTCCAGACGCACAGCACATGTTTGTCGCCATCGGCTCGATGAGCAACGTCGATGATCCAGACCGCAACCCTGGCGAGCGCGGGCGCGCCTGTGTCTGGATGGCCAGACCGGACGGCACAGGCATGCGCGTCTTTGCGAGCGGAACCCGCAATCCCAGCAGCATCGTCTTCTCACCGCAGACCGGCCAGCTCTGGGCCAGCGTCATCGAGCGCGACGGCCTCGGCGACGACCTCGTTCCCGATTATCTCACCCATCTCGAGCGCGACGGCTTCTACGGTTGGCCCTACTGCTACACCGGGAGCCATCGAGACCCCCGCCTCGGCCAACAACATCCAGAGCTCGTGCGGGTCAGCCGAACGCCAGACGTGCTGCTCCAACCGCACGGCTCACCGCTGCAGATGATGTTCTACCCCGGAGGCAACCTCGGTCGCGCATACCGCGGCCAGATCTTTGCCACGCTTCACGGCTCCTGGAACCGCAGCGTTCCGACCGGATCGGTCGTGGTGCACGTCTTCGTCGATGCGTCGGGCCGCCCCACGGGCGAGTACGAAGACTTCGTGACGGGCTTCTACTTGCCGGACGGCAGGGTCTGGGGGCGTCCTGTAGGGGTCACCGCCGCCGCTGACGGCGCGCTGCTGGT
>RGZZ01000791.1 GCA_010028905.1 Pseudomonadota bacterium
GTCCTGCACGCCGGCTTCGCCGACTACGTCGACGACAAGGATGTCATCCACCACGATCTGGAGAGCTTCGATGCACCCCGACGTCACTGATCTGCTCACCACCATCGGCATTCGCGCCGATCGTGAATCCCTCGTCTCGCTCTTGAATGACGCGAAGAAGGAATCGCTGTCTGCAGACGTGTTGTTCGTCCGCCTCGTCGAGCTCGAGCGCGCCGAGCGCGACCGCCGCAACCTCGCCCGCCGCACCGTCGCCGCCACGATCGGCGATTGCGCGGCGCTCGACCGGTTTGATTGGGCGTGGCCACGCTCCATCGACCGCGAGCTGTACACGAGTCTCTGCGCGCTCGACTTCATCGACCGCGGCGAGAACGTGCTCTTCCGCGGACCCACCGGCGTCGGCAAGAGCACCCTCGCAAAGAACCTCGGCAAGCTCGCTCTCGCTCGCGGCTACAGCGTCCGCTGTGTCTCCCTCGTCGGCGCGCTCGGCGACATTCTCGGGCAGGAATCGATTCCCGCCGCGCAGCGGAGAATCAAGCGGTATTTGCAGCCCGACTTGTTGATCCTCGACGAGCTCGGCTACCTGCCCCAGGACACGCGGGCCGGCGACGCGCTTTACAACATCGTCGCCCAGCGCCACGAGCGGGCGTCGACGATCATCACGACGAACAGGCCCTACAAAGAGTGGGCGCAGGTCTTCCCCAGCGCCGCCTGCATCACCGCCCTCGTCGACCGATTCGCGCAGCACTGCCACACGATGGACATCGACGCCGACACCTGGCGCGGCCGCCCGCGCGGCGCCGCGGTCACGTCGACGACGAGGTTGAAGACGAAGCAACGACGGCGGTGAGCGCGGAGCCAGCCGGCGAAACGGAGCGCGGCTCTGCGGAGGCGCACCCGCGCAAGGGATAGCCGGACGACGGTGCACAAGGTGCAGACGTCGTCGGGGACTTCTTTCGTCCCCCGCTGCACCGGAGCCATGCCTTCCAAACCTCGGGGTCCGGGGCTGGCCCCGGGGCTCGCGCAGCCGCGCGGACGGGCGCGACCGGCACTGTCAGTTCTCTCCGGATTTCACTCGCCGTCTACACGTCACGCCCAGACGGCGCGCCACGGGAAGGGCGCCGAGAACAAGGACTACGAGCGCATCGGCTCTGAATTCCACCGATGGGTACGCGACAAGAAGAGCGAGCTCGGCCTCGAAGGAACCGACGCGTTCTCGCGCTTTGTGCACCGTGATCTCGACTTCTATGCGCGGCACGCGCTTCGCATCCATCACGCGGGGCAGAAGTTCACCGAGGGGCTGGAATCGATCTATTTCAACCAGCAGCGCAGCTTCACCACGCAACGGCAGCTGCTCCTTGCGGCGATTCAGCCCAGTGATTCAGCGGCTGAAGTCGAGCGGAAGCTCCGCCTCGTTGCCGACTATCTCGACATCTGGCTGACGCGGCAAACCTGGAACAACAAGGTCACGG
>RGZZ01000792.1 GCA_010028905.1 Pseudomonadota bacterium
CAACAGGTCTCGGTGGTATGGGGTCGCAATGAGATCTTCGACAGCACCCTCGAGGGAAATGTCGTGCTCGGCCGCTCGCACAGCACCGCCGAGCTGCAGCAGGCGCTGGAGCAGGCGGCGGTGAGCGACCACCTCCCGTGGCTCCCGCAAGGTCTGCGCACCCCGCTGGTGCGCGGTGGTCACAACCTGTCGCGTGGCCAGTGGGTGCGCGTGCAGTTCGCCCGCGCCCTGCTCAAGCGCCCGCGCCTGATCTTCCTCGACGATGCCTTCGAGGGCGTCGACCCGCGCACGCGTCACGACCTGCTCGACCGCTTGTTCAGCGGGCCCTGGACCCTGCTGTGCGTGAGCCATCGCCTCGAGACGGTGGAGCGCGCCGACCACGTCGTGGTCATCGACAAAGGGCGTGTCGTCGAACAAGGCGCGCCGAGGACGCTGCTCGACGATCGCTCGAGCCGGCTGCGCGCGGCGATGGCGCTGGAAAAGGAGTCTACCTGTGTCTGAAGCGCATGCCCACAACGCTCTCTCTGCGGAAGCACTGGCGCTTCCGGCAGCCCGCCGAAGTGCCACATCGCTCGACCTCGTGCGCACCGGGGGCGCCCTGCGCATGATCGCCTTCATCCTCTGCCTCATGATCGGGCTCTCTGTCGCCGCCCTGGCCTGGGTGCCCTGGCAGCAGTCGGTGGTGGGGCGTGGCGAGGTCACGGTCTTCACCCCCACCGAACGACCCCAGACCATCGAGGCGCCCATCCCCGCTCGCATCGCCCGATGGACCGTGCGAGAAGGGACGGCGGTGAAGAAGGGCGCGCTGCTCTGCGTGCTCGACGATCTCGAGTCACGGTTCCTCGATCCCGCGCAGCCGAAGATCCTCGGCGCCCAGATGGCCGCAGTGCGACAGCGACGAGCCTCGGTGGAGGCACGCCTCGACGCCCTCGAAGCACAGCAGTCATCCATCATGCGCTCTCGAGACGCCGCGCTGGCCGTGGCTGCGCAGAGGATCTCGCAAGCGGAGGCGCGCCTGTCGATGGCCGACCAGTCGGCGCGCGCTCAGGCCCAGGGCGTGGAGACCGCTCGCCTGAACTACACGCGCGTGAAGCATCTGCAGTCGAACGGGCTGCGCTCAACCCGTGACCTCGAGCTCGCCGAGCTCGACCGGGTGAAATCGGTGACCGAGGTCGAACGTGCCCGAGCCGCGTGCGATGTGGCGCGGCGTGACGTGGAAGGGGCGCGGCTCGACCGCGCCAAGGTCGACGCCGACACCTCGGCCAGTCTCGTCAGCCTCGACGCCAGTCAGCAGCAGGCGCGTGAGGCGATTGCGTCGGCCGACGCCGAGCTCATGAAGCTGGAAGCCGATCTGCACAACCTCGAGCGACGAACCGAGCAGCGGAACGTCTTCGCGCCCGCCGACGGAACCGTCGTGCGCATCTTCAAGGCGGGCAAGGG
>RGZZ01000793.1 GCA_010028905.1 Pseudomonadota bacterium
ATAGGTACGAATCAAGGTGAGCGCCCCTTTCATTCAGGTTTCACCTGGCCGCCCAGATCATGGTCGGGAGGTGAGCGGAGGTCAGACGGGCCGATGGTGTCTACGCTACCACAGATGCGGGAGGGCTGTATCTTAGTCATTCGTGTCATTCCGTACCTCAGACCATGGTCTGACGCCCGTCAACGGGGAAGTCGTCGCGCGGCGACAGCGGCAGGCCCAGGTCGACCTGCCTGGAGCCTGCCGAGGGTGAGAGGTCAGGGGGTGCAGAGGGGACCGTCCTGTCGCGCGATGCCTGCAAGCGAGGCGTAGGGAAGCTTCACCTCGACGCGACCGCTCGAGTACGGGGCGACCTGGTAGGGCGTGAAGACGATGACCAGGTTCTTGCCGTCGAGGTAGAACACGGTGTAGTTGTCGGCCTTGGGCGCGCTGCCCTCATTGCCCCACCGCGCGTCGTTCTTCACGTCCTCCCGCAGGAAGAGCTTCTCGCGGCAGCGGCGGGACAGCTCGGCCAGATACGGGCTCGCGGGCTTGAAGAGATCGCCCAGGTGCAGCTCCTTTCCGCTGCGACCGTCGAACAGGCGCGTGGCAGTCAGGGGCATGGGGTGCGCGCCTCCCTGGTCGAGGCCCCCGACCGTCTCCACCGACAGCCATCGCTCGCTCACGTAACGGGTCTGGGTGATGACGAGTAGATGCCACATTCGGTCGCGCTCCCTCCCCGCTCTGCGCAGCTGGCCCTCGAAATCGGCGATGAGTTCCTGCGCGCCCCTCATGAGCGCGGTGTTCACGGCGCGCTGCCCCGAGGTTGGCGCGGCGTACTGGGTCACCTGGACATCGACGGTGCAGCGCCCGGGCTGCGCCTTCTTGAGGGTCACGACGGTGACCCGTGGGGTCGCGGTGGCGGCGGCGACGGCCCCCAGCGCGAGCAGGCACAGCAGGGTGGAGATACGAACGACTTTCTTCATGCCCATCGTTTCTCGGCGCGTGCGTCGTTCTCCCTCGGGAGAGAGGCTTGAAGCGCAGCGCACCGAGACGATTTCCGCGGAGGTGAACCGTCAGCATGAACAGCAGCCGAGGGCTCCACGTCACGGTCGTGGCGCTGTGCGCCGCCATCGTGGCCATTCTCGGGTGGCTCGTCATCGACAGCGGCAGACATCCGTCGCCTGCGGTGGGCGGACGCGCCCTGGCACGGTCTTCGTCGTCGCCTTCCGCCATCGTCGTCGCGCCAGAGGCGAGCCCTTCGCCCGACGAGGCCACTCCGGACCCGGCGGAGACCGCCGTCCCCTCCCCCGTGTCGGTGGCGCCTTCTCCCACGCCCTCGCCGGTTGTCGGCAGCCCGCTTCCTCGGGCTTCGGGCTCGCCTTCGGCTCGGGAGACGTCTTCTGCCGCGCCGCGCGCGCAGCCCTCGTCGGTACCGGCCGCTTCCCCGTCGGGAGCGGTCGC
>RGZZ01000794.1 GCA_010028905.1 Pseudomonadota bacterium
AACCGCCCGCCTCGATGTGCCCTGTGGTGGTGCAACCCGTGTCGTGATCTGCATTTTGCGACTCCTCCGTGATCGGCCCGTCAAACCGCGAACCGCGCCAGAGAGTACCACGCCGAGATTCGAAAGCGCCTCAAATGCGCGTGAAACGAGCGTGATGCGCCCCCCGCGCGCGCTGGAGGAGGCCGTCTGGCCCTGTTCGAATCTCATTCCCATCGACTGACTGACCCCCAGTCCCTCAGACTTACCCCCAGGGAGAGGTGCATGAGCGAGAATCTCAACAGCGCAGGCCGCTCGAAGGTCGTCTACGACGGCGAGGAATACAGCCGCGAGAGCCTGCAGGGGCTGGTCAAGCAGTATCAAGACAAGCACGGCAACGACCTGCAAGAGCTCGAGCAGCTGCGCAAGACGCACGACGACATCGCGCGTGAGATGAACAAGGACCTCACCGAGCAGAAGACCGCCTGGGAGTACATGCGCAGCATGATCTCCCTCGACCCGTCGCAGGTGTCGACGAACTTCCGGGGGCTGCTCGAGAAGATCCCCGTGCTCAACGACTACGTGGCCGACCGCCCCATCAGCGAGCTGCTGCGCGACAAGATCCACGTGGCCGAGCTGCGCACCGCCCAGGTGGGTCAGTTCCTCGACCAGATCGAGATGCGCATCAACGGCCTGCGCGACGACGTCACTCGCCTCAACAAGAAGATGGTGGTGGCCGCCCACAACGAGGAGAAGGCCGCCGCCCTCCTGCTCGACCTGCGCAACCAGATGCGCGGCCTTGAAGACGAGCTGGCCGGGATCCCCGCCGAGCAGGGAGCCGCCCGCCGTGAGAAGCAGGCCGCCATCGACGAGCTCAAGCGCGAGATCTGGGAGCATGGCGCGCAGCTGCGCCTCTACAGCAACGCCGAAGACCGCATCGCCAGCATCGTGTCGATGAACAACAACTTCCTCGAGATGCTCATGAACCTGCACGCGAACATGACCACGCTGCACGACAGCGGTCAGGAGATCCTCGACGAGCTGCGGGGCAACCTGAGCGGGCTGGCCACGGCCACCCAGGCCAGTGAGCTCACCCTCGACATGCAGACGTCGCTGGCGTCGCTGCGCACGAGCGTCAACAAGGTGGCGTCGCTGGCCAGCCAGACGAGTCTCTTCCTCACCCAGAACGTCGAGCGGCTCACCAGCCAGATGAAGGTGTACGACGACGCCACCAAGGCCCTGGTCGAATCGAACCTGGCGGCCGAGCGCGAGATCATGGAGAAGCGCATCGACGAGACCCTCGAGCTGGCCCAGAAGGAGTACACCCTGCTGCACCAGGCGCGCCAGGGGAACGCCGAAGCCCCGTGATCCTCGAGGGCGAGGGGCTCGCACGCTACCTGTGCCGTCTCGACGCACTGATTCAGACAGCGCGCCTCAACCAGTTCTACCCCGACCCGCGCCGCC
>RGZZ01000795.1 GCA_010028905.1 Pseudomonadota bacterium
GCGCTCACATCGCGCATGGCGCGTGCGAGATCGAGGTGATGGGTCTGCGACATCTTCAGCTTGAGCACCTTGAACCCCGCGGCCTCACAAACCCGCGCGCGCACCCCTTCGGGGGTGTCGATGGCGATGGTGTACGACGTGGGCGGGGCGCTCTCGCGGCTCAGGCCGAGCAGGCGATACCAGGGGTGGCCGATGAGGCGACCCACGAGATCGTGGAGCGCGATGTCGACGGCGGCCTTGGCGGCCGTGTTGCCGGGCGCGATGCGATCGACGTGGGTGATGATGTCGTCGATGCGGAACGGATCGTGAAAGGGGCGCAGGTCGATCTGGCTCAAGAAGGCGCTCGCGGTCTCGTGCGATTCACCCAGGTATGGAGGCATGGCCGCCTCGCCGTGGCCCACCACGCCATCGTGCTCGACCTCGACCAGCATCACCGGCGTGGTGGTGCGCGAAGAGCGCGCCAGGGTGAAGGGGCGCTTCAGGTGCAGGGTGCGGGGCGTGAATCTGATGCGCAAGCGACTCTGTCTTTCTTCTTCCCCAGCCATTCGCCTTCCACTGGCTGCGTCTGAAGGGGAACGGGCCGCAGCCCTCCCGTCATGGATACAGATGCCCCGTCGCCCGCGCCGCCTCTCGGTAGATGACGGGGAGCTTCACCCCGCGCTTCTCCAATGCGCTCTGGCGCATCATCACGTTGAACGCGTCTGACGTCACGGGCTCGGGGGCGCCGGAGATCCACGGTCGGTCGAGCCAGTCGAGGGCCATGTCCATGGCGTCGGCGCCCTGGTTCTCTCCCGCCGCGGTGAGGGCGAAGGCGCCACCTTCGGCCACGTATTCGTGGCGCAGCCCGATGACCAGGGGACGTGCATTCTGCTCGATCCAGGGGGCGACCACGGTGTCGGCCACCGTCCCACCGTCGGTCGCGGTCATGCCCTCGAAGGTGAGCACCAGCAGAACGTCGGCCGTCTCTCCCGCCTTCGCCACGCTTCGCTGGAACTCGCTCCAGGTCGAGCTGAGCGTCGTGTGGGTGAGGGTGCAGGGTGCCCAGTTGAAGGCCTTCACCTGGGCCATCTCGGCCCGCCCGGTGTCGCAGTCGGCCCCCACCGCCGCGACGCGACACGGGCGACCGTCTCGCATCGCCCGCATGGCGTCACGCGCGCCCGCCAGGGGAAGCACCTCGGCGATGCCGCTCACGTTCGAGACCGTGGTGTAGCCGTAGTGCGCGGGTGGCATGTCGATGGAGACGTACAGCACCTTCGGACGCTGCTGGCCGGCGTAGTGCGCTGCGACGAGCGCGTTCGACTCGTCATCGACCGCGATGAGGATGTCCGGATCTTGATACGACACGGCGCGTCGCGCCTCGTTCACAGCCGCTGTCTTCGCCGCGGCAGACGCTTTTCGGTCGAGGTCGAGGTAGTGCCACGACATGCTGACGGGACGGCG
>RGZZ01000796.1 GCA_010028905.1 Pseudomonadota bacterium
GGTGGCGAGGAGGGCCGCGTTCACCGCGCCCGCGCGCCCCACGGCGAGTGTTCCGACGGGGATGCCGGCCGGCATCTGCACGATGGACATCAGGGAGTCGACGCCGTTGAGCGCTTTCGATTCGACAGGCACGCCCAGCACCGGCAGCACGGTCTTGGCCGCGGTCATGCCCGGCAGGTGGGCCGCGCCGCCCGCGCCGGCGATGATGATCTCGAGCCCTCTGTCTTCTGCCGTTGATGCATACTCGAACAGCAGGTCGGGCGTGCGATGGGCCGACACCACCCGGACCTCGTGGGGTACGCCGAGCTGCTCGAGCGTGGCTGCCGCGTGCGCCATGGTGGTCCAGTCGGAGCGTGAGCCCATGATGATGCCGACGAGGGGGTGCACAGGCGTCCTTTCGCTGCGTGCGCGCAGGGAGCCGACCCTTCCCGGTCGAACCCTCGGGCGCGCCGAGATGGGGCTCGATTCGGCCGTGAGCCGCGCTCTCCCTCTCTCGCACCGAACGCACCTCAACCAAGGAGCGCCTGCCATGGCCAAGCTGTACTTCCGATATGGAGCCATGGGCTCCGCCAAGACGCTGAACCTGCTCGCGGTTCGTCACAACTACGAGCGACAGGGCAAGCAGGTGGTGCTCTGCAAGCCCGCCCTCGATCGGCGCTTCGGAGACGAGTCGGTCACCTCGCGCGCGGGCATCACGTATCCGGCAGACATCTTGATCGACGCGGAGACGCAGCTCGACTTCACGCGCTTCGAGGGGGTCTCGTGCGTGCTCGTCGATGAGGCACAGTTCCTGGTGGGGGGGCTCATCGAGCAGCTGCGCGAGCTCACGCGACGTCTCGACATCCCCGTGATCTGCTACGGCCTGCGCACCGATTTCCAGACCCGTCTGTTCGAGGGCTCGCGTCGCCTCATGGAGCTGGCCGACAACATCGAAGAGGTGAAGACCACCTGTCAGTTCTGCAATCGCAAAGCCGTCTTCAACCTGCGCCACGACGCAGAGGGGCGGGCCATCGTCGAGGGGCCCAAGGTGCTGCTGGGGGGCGACGAGCAGTACTCACCCGTCTGCTACCCGTGCTACAACACCCGTGTCGAGGCCGCTCGCGCCGCGCTGGCCGCGGTCGCCGCCCCGTAGCAGTCGCGTTCGAAGCGCGCGTTGCGCGGAATCAGTAGCCGGCGGGCTTTGCGTTTGCGCCCGGCAGTGGCTGACCGTAGCCGGGCAGGCCTTGCGTTCCATCGGTGGGGGTGTCGAGCGCGGCAGGCACACCCATGTGGAGCTTCTGTCCGCCACCCGCGGGTGCAGCCGGCGCGGCGGGACCTCCCGGGTTGCTGCCCGCCCCGGGACCGTGCTCTGGCTGATTGCCCTTCTTGATCGTGCCGACCATCGTGGGGGGAGAGATGCGCGAGGGAACGTTCGGAGACGCGCTCCGGGCGGCGCTTGGG
>RGZZ01000797.1 GCA_010028905.1 Pseudomonadota bacterium
GCTGTGCTCCTCGAGGAGCCCTTCGAGGCCGGTGCGTACGAGGTTCATCGAGTCGAGTATCTCACCGCTGCGCCCTCGAATTCAAGACAGATCGTGTTAAATCTTTCGATCGCAGCCCTGGCATCTCGCGCGAGCGAAGCGACCTCACCGATTCACATGCGTTGACGTGACGCATCACGCAGGTGCTGCACGGACGCCCCACGCGGCGACAGGGACACGCCCCCTCCGCGCCTAACCCGAGGGCTGTGAATACGCGCGTGCCCCGCCCGCCCGACACGTTCATCGGCCGTGACCACGAGCTCGCGCTGCTCGAGCGCCTGCTCAGCCGTCAGCACCTCGTGGTGATCAAGGGCATCGGGGGCATCGGCAAGACCGCCCTGGCCCTGTCGTGGACCGAGCGCCTGCGCGCGACGCAGCCCGACGCGGTGGTCTGGTTCGGGCGCTGCACCCCGCAGTCGGGCATCGACGCCCTGTTCCCGCAGGTTGCGTCAGCCTCTCCCGACGAGACCGCGGCCGCCCTCATCGAAGCGGCCAACGCGGCCCGCGCGCTGCTCGTCATCGATGACCTGCACCTGCTCGCACCGGACCAGGCAGCCACCCTGCTGCGCCAGCTGCACACGTATCTCGGCGGACACGCCGTGATCACCACCCGCGAAGATCTGCCCCTCACCGCCCTGGAGAGCGTCGACATCGCCCAGATGAAGCTCGAAGGGCTGCCGTCGCCCGCAGCCGCCTCCCTCCTGGGTGACCTGCTGGCCCTGCACCCGGGCGCGCCTGTCCCCTCCCCCGGGAGCGCCACCGCACTTGTCGAGGCCGTAGGCGGGCACCCGCTGTTCATACGACTGATGGCGAGCCTGCTGGTGAACCGTCTGGCAGACGCCGATGCTCTCGCCCGGGGCGCCCTGCCGGTCGGGCTTCGCGAAGATCTGCTGGAGAAGGTGGTGGGCGACGTGCCCCCGCCGGAACGCGCCGTGCTCGAAGTGCTCGCAGTTGCGCGCGCTCCCCTGCCCGACACGGCCCTGGCGCTGCTCTCCGGTGTGCCCGACGCATCGATCCTCCGCACAGCCCTCGAGCGCAGGCTGCTGGTGGAACGAGAGTCGCCCGAGCGCATCCTCGTGCATCACCTGCTGGCCGATCACGTGACGGCCTCCACCACGCCCCAGCGACGTCAGGCGCTGCATCTCGGCCTGGCCCGATGGTGGCGCGAACAGGGCCAGTCCGCCCGATCATTTCACCATTTCGTCGAAGGCAACCAGCTCGCGGCCGCCGCCGACACCCTCGAGACCGTCGCGCCCGCGCTGTGCGCCAGCGCCCAGCACGACCTTCTGCTCGACGGCATACGCAGGCTCGAGACGGGCGGCCAGCCGCCCGGCACGCGGGCCCGCGTCGCGCAGGCCAACGCCCTGTCGGTGCTGGGACGGTCGGTGGAGTCGCTCGAGG
>RGZZ01000798.1 GCA_010028905.1 Pseudomonadota bacterium
CCGCGACCGCTGAAGAGGGGTTTTCGGTCGGGCTTCTAGAAGCCCCCGGCATGGAGTTCAGAGACCTTGTAGACAGCCTTCACGACGTGCTTGCGGCGGCCGTTCGGGAAGACGCGTCCGACATCTACATCCGCGCGGGCCTCGCTCCGTGCCTGCGCATCGAGGGCGGCCTGGCCTTCATCGAGATGGATCCCCTGCGGCCAGAGGTCACCGAGGCCATCTGCCAGCTGGTGATGAAGCCGGCCCATCGAGAGGCGTTCGAGAAGCGGCCCGAAGCCAATCTGGTCTATGAGGTCGAGGGCGTGGGGCGGTTCCGATGCAATGTGTATCGCCAGCGCGGCACCTGGGCCATGGTGATGCGAAAGGTGCGCGACGAGATCCTCGATTTCGAGGCGCTTCGCATCCCGGACGTGGCCAAGAAGCTCAGCCTGCTCAAGCGCGGGCTCGTGCTCGTGACGGGCCCCACGGGCAGCGGAAAGTCGACCACGCTGGCGGCGATGGTGAAGTATCGCAACCAGAACTCGACCGGCCACATCGTCACCATCGAAGACCCCATCGAGTACCTGCACACCGATCTCAACTGCATCGTGAGCCAGCGCGAGGTGGGCACCGACACCGTGAACTTCCAGGACGCCCTCGAGAGCGCCCTGCGCCAGGCCCCGGACGTGCTGCTCATCGGTGAGATGCGCGACCAGCAGAGCGTGAAGGCGGCGGTGTACTTCGCCGAGACCGGCCACCTCGTGCTGTCGACCCTGCACAGCAACAACGCCACGCAGACCGTGGAGCGCGTCGTGCAGTTCTTTCCCACCGAGATCCACGATCAGGTCTATGCCCAGCTCTCGCTGAACCTGCGCGGGGTCGTCTCGCAGCGTCTGGTGCCCCGCAGCGACATCGAGGGGCGCGTGGCGGCTGTCGAGGTCATGACGGTGAATGCGCGCGTTCAAGAGCTCCTGCGCAGCGGCGAGCTCACCCAGCTCAAGCGCGAGCTCGATCTCTTCGCCCCCGAGGGCATGCAGAGCTTCGACGCCTCGCTGCTGGCGCTGTATCGCGAAGGCCTGATCTCCCCGGAAGACGCCGTGCGCTTCTCTGACAATGCCAACGACATGCGTCTGAAGCTGAAGACGATGCCCGTCTACATCAAGAGCAGCGGTCGTGAAGATCCCCGCTATCAGAGCACGCCCTACCAGAGCGTGGGCCCTCGTCGAGGCGACGCAGGCGCGCCAGCCGCGGTCGAGGGTGACGAACGAACGTCATGAGCGGATCTCGCACCTGTGGCATCTGCAGCGTCGCCATCGACGACGCCGCCCCCATCACCCTGTGCTCCGGCTGCGGTCGGCTGTACCATGACGACTGCTATGGCTCGCCACGAGACTGCCGCACCCCGGACTGCGAAGCGCGGCGCGAGGCCAATGCCCGGGTCGAGGGTGTGCCAGCGGAGG
>RGZZ01000799.1 GCA_010028905.1 Pseudomonadota bacterium
CCTGCACCTCGGCCCGATCTCCCACGTTCGTCGCAGTGCCGTGGGTCTCGATGTAGCCCACGCTGGCGGGGTCGACGCCGGCGTCTTCGAAGCCGTCGCGCAGCAACGCGATCTGTCCGCTGAGCAGGGGGGTCATGGGGGCATCGGTGTGGCCGTCGCTGTTCCACGCTACCCCGCGGATCACGGCGTAGACGCGGTCGCCGTCAGCCAAGGCGTCATCGAGCCGCTTGAGCGCGACCAGGCCGGCTCCCTCGCCGAGCAGAAACCCCTCGGCGGCACGATCGAAGGGCCTGCAGGCGGTGCGTGCCAGGGCGCCCACGCGGGTGAACCCGGTCATGTTGTCCGGCAGCAGCATCAGGTAGACGCCGCCGGCCAGCGCCAGGGGGGCGGGGCTCCCCGCATGGCGCGCAGGGAGGCCGCGCAGGTGCTGCACGGCCTGCACCACGGAGACGAGGGAGGCGGCGCAGGCGGCGTCGACCACCGTGCAGGGGCCTCCGAGATCATAGGTCTGGGCGATGAGCGCGGCGCACATGCTGAGCAGGCTGCCAGGAATCATGTACGACCGCACGGACATCACCCGCCGGGTGAGGCGGTCGGCGCTTGGGTCGGCATCACCGAAATCGCCCGCCCGCATCTGTCGGCCGCGCATGCCCATCACCATCATGCGCGAGTACTCCGAGACCCCCACGCCCACAAAGGCTGCCGATCGCCGGCGGTCGAAGGCCCGCGCGTCGTGCCCGGCATCGATGAGGGCCTCGCGCGCCAGCTCGAGCATGAGCCGCTGCTGGGCATCGGTCGATTCGCTGCGTCGCGGAGAGAAGCCGAAGTGACGCGCGGCGAAGAGCGCAACATCGTCGATGAAGGCAGCCTGTCCGCAGGGGGTGGCGTGCGGGTCGCGCCCTTCGCTCTGGAACACGCTGTGGGTCCAGCGCTCGGGCGGAACAGGTCGAAAGCTCGTGCGCCGCTCGAGGGTGTTCTTCCACAGCGCCGCGGGGGTCGGCGCGTCGGGGAAGCGGCAGGCCATGCCCACGATGGCCACATCGTGGCCCGCACGCAGCGTGTCGGGGGTCACCGTTGCGCCGCGCCGCCGCCCTGCAAGCGCTGCACGATGTCTTGCAGGTCGCGGAAGGTGCGCGCCTGCATGATCTCATCAGGGTCGATGACGATGTCGAGGGTCTCCTCGAGCACCACGAAAAGCTCCGCCACCGACACCGAGTCGAGCCCAAGGTCGGCGATGAGGCCATCGGCGGTGACGGTGGGCACGTCGCGGTTGGCGACCTGGCGCAGGGCGGTGGTCACCGTGCGTTCGAACTCTGGGTCGAGGGGCTCGGTCAAGGGGGACGCTCTCCCTGGAACTTGGATGCGCTGCAGGACAGCGAGGCGTTTCGCTTCTACGGCAACGGGGGTGTACCTCCCGTAGGGAGACGTCGATAACGTCT
>RGZZ01000800.1 GCA_010028905.1 Pseudomonadota bacterium
GAGGCCCAGCAGCGCGCCGTCGCCATGGCCAGGGTGCTCTCATCGAGCAGCGCGCAGGCCATCGCGACCCTCAACACCCACGATCTCCAGCTCTCGGTCGACAGCCTCCGCACGCTCCGTGACGTCACCAACGTGCTCGTGCTCAACGAGGCGGGCGGCATCGAGGCCAGCCCCGAGATCGCCGATGTGGGGCATACCTGCGACGATCCCATCGTCACGCAGGTGCTGCACGGTCCCGCCGTCGCCGAGCCCACCGTGGAGACCGACGAGAAGAAGGGCACGTTGCAGGTTGCCGCCCCCATCGTCATCAACGGCAAGGTGAAAGGCGCGGTGAGCGTGACCCTGTCGCTGGCCAGCCTTCGCGCCGCGGTTGCCCAGAGCCGCGGATACGTATTGATCCTCACCGGCCTGCTCATCGTGGTGGCGCTCGTGTTCATGCTGGTGGTGGCGCACTGGTTCACCGGTCCCATCCTCCGCCTGGCCCGGGTGGCCCGCGCCATTGCCGCGGGCGATATCGAGCGACGGGCCACGGTGCGCGGCGGCGATGAGATCGGTGTGCTGGGCGACGCCTTCAACGAGATGGCCGAGCGGCTGCGTGGCCTTATGGAGAACGAGCGCGCCGCGCACGAGAACCTCCAGGGGCGGGTCAGTGAGCTGCTCGAGCGAGCCGACCGGGTGGCCGGGGGCGATCTGGAAGGGGCCGAGGCGCCCGAGTCACCAGACGAGATGGGACGCCTCGCCGCGGGCTTCAACGACATGGTGCGCAACCTCCGCCACCACACGCGCATCCAGCAGGCAACCTTGTTCGAGCTCGAGGAGAGCCATCGCGCCCTGGCCGAGGCCAACCGCCAGCTCAAGGAGATGGACCGCCTCAAGAGCGAGTTCCTCAACACCGTCTCGCACGAGCTTCGCACCCCGCTCACCTCCATCAAGGCGTTCTCCGAGATTCTCCTCGATACGGGCGCTGACGATCCGGACAGCCTGCACGAGTTCCTCGGCATCATCAATCAGGAGAGCGACCGCCTCACGCGTCTCATCAACAACCTGCTCGATCTCTCACGCATCGAGGCCGGTCGCATGCAGTGGGACATGATGCCGGTCGATCTACGTGAGATCGGTGAGTCGTGTGCCGCTACGGCCCGCGCGCTTGCAGACAAGGGCGGTGTCGCTCTCGCGGTGGAGATCGCAGAGCCTCTGGTGGTGGTGGGCGACCGAGACAAGCTGTTCCAGGTGCTCACCAATCTGCTCTCGAACGCCATCAAGTTCACGAAGGCGGGCGGGTGCGTGACCCTCTCCGGCCGTCGCGTCGGCGCGCACGTCGAGGTGGTCGTGCGCGACAGCGGCATCGGGATTCCGAAGGAGCATCACGAGCGAATCTTCGAGAAGTTCGCCCAGGTCGACACCTCGTCGACCCGTGAGATCAAGGGCTCGGGTC
>RGZZ01000801.1 GCA_010028905.1 Pseudomonadota bacterium
GGGGTGACCAAGGTCGACGAGGTGCTCGTGGGATCGTCGCGCATACTGGCCCTCGAGGGGCTCTTCGACGACGCGCCGCTGCTGGGGGTGCAGGTCGAGATCGAGGGCAACTTCACCGAGCACGCACAGGCCGGCGCCACCCACTACTATGCCCGCGAGCGCTGGACGTTCCGCCGCAAGCGCGGGGCGCTCTCGAAGCCTCCCGGGCAGATGTCGAACCTCTCGTGTCCGTCGTGCGGCAGCCCGTCAGAGGTGCGCCCAGACGGGTCGTGTCCATACTGCGACCGCGTGGTTGCGCCGGGCGACTTCCAGTGGATGCTGGCGGTGACAAAGGTGCAAGAGGTCATCGCGAGCCATCGGCCGTCGCTGACCAGCACGGCGCCGGAAGAGGGCACCGACTTCCCCGACGTCATCGCCCCGGACTACGACAGCGCCCGCGCCGCCTTCTTGCAGCGCAGCACCGGCTTCGATGAGGCGGCCTTCCAGCAGCGCGTGGCCACCTGCTTCCTGGCCATTCAAGACGCCTGGTCGAGCGGGAAGTGGGAGAAGGCGCGGCCGTTCGAGACCGATCACCTGTTCAACACCCATCGCTACTGGATCGAGCAGTACAAGCGCCAGGGCCTGGCCAACCGCCTCGACGACGTGCGCATCGCCCGGCAGTGGACCGTGCGGTATGCGCAAGACGCGTTCTACGACAGCATCACGGTGCGCATCCACGCATCGCTGCGCGACTATGTGGTCGATGCCGGCGGGCGCGTGGTGGGCGGCGATCAGCGGTCGCCTCGCGCGTTCAGCGAGTACTGGACGTTCATCCGCACGGCCGGTGCCGCGGCTCCGGTTCCTGCGAAGGAAGGGGCCTGCCCCAACTGCGGCGCCCCCCTCGAGGTGAGCATGGCGGGCGACTGCGCCTACTGCGGCTCGAAGGTGACCAGCGGCCAGTTCGACTGGGTGCTGTCGGCCATCGAGCAGGACGAGTCGTACGGCAAGGAAGATGTGGCCATCTTGCCGGGCACCGCGCCTGCGCCACCAGCACCGCCGACCGCAGAGGGCTGAGCGGTCGGCGCGATCAGTCGCCCGCCGTCTGCAGCGTGAACGTGTGCTCGATGAACACGGTCGGGTCTACCGCGGCGTAGCTCACCTGCGCGATGAGGTACCCGTTCAAGATGTCTTGCGCGGTCATCGTCGCGCCCAGCCCGCAGGTCACCGTGTATGCAGTCGAGGGGCTTGCGCCGAAGAACGCGCCCTGGTTGTAGAGACCGTTCATGAAGCTCGAGATCTGGGCGGTCACGGTCGACCACGTCAGCCCATCGTTGGGGGAGAACACCACCCATTCGATCCCCTGGTTGATGCTGTTCGTGATGTAGAGGTCGAGCCGGCGTGTCTGCAGGTACGTAAAGGTGTGAGAGGCGACGCCGGCCGCGGTGCGCGCGC
>RGZZ01000802.1 GCA_010028905.1 Pseudomonadota bacterium
CCGCCCTGCGGTGCACCACCGCCCTGCGGTGCACCACCGCCCTGCGGTGCACCACCGCCCTGCGGTGCGCCACCGCCCTGCGGTGCGCCACCGCCCTGGGGCTGGCCACCGCCCTGGGGTGCACCGTTCTGCTGCGGATCCTGCTGGTCGTTGGGGTCCTGCAGCCAGTTGTTGAAATTGGGGATGCCGCTGTTCTGGCTCTGGCCGTTGGGCTTGGCACCCTGTGGGCCGCCGTTGCTCGGACCCGCCGCCTGGGGCCCGACCCCCTGCGGACCGCCTTCGTCGTTGAGGGCATCTGACCACTTCGTGCCGTCGGTGATGGCGCCTCCGGTCCACGGGGTACCGTTGCTCGCCGCACCGCCATTCGTCTTCGCCTGCGTCGACGGGTTCATTCCGAACCCGCTGCCGATGCGATCAATGCCGCCGATCTGGAAGCTCATGTGGGTCACCCTCCTGCACTACGATCCTGCTGTGTGCATGGAGGGTGACATCGACGTGGTTTGCACGCCGTGATTGTGAACAGTTTGTTACTTTTTAAGAGTTGTGACGTTCACATCTCACAGCTCATACCTGCACGTGGATGTGCACGCCGTCGCCGTAGGTGGTCTTGACGAGATACTCATTGACCGAGACCATGCCTTCTCGTTCGGCCAGGGCGGCGACACGTTCGGAGTGGTGGGCCATCGCGCCCTGTCCAAGGTCGTCGATGTACTGGCCCTTCCACGTGATGGCGAAGTCGGCTGCGCGTCCCGCGGCGTGCTGCCAGGCGGCATGCTGGCCTGAGGTGGTGCAGGTGACCTGGAGGCCGTATCCCTCCTTGCGCATGTCGCGCTCGAGCCGGGCCAGCGGATAGGCGGCGCGTGCCTGCAGCGGGTAACCCTGGTAGGAAATCATCTCGTCTGGGCGCTTGCCTGCCAGATCCTTGAGCTCGGGGAGGCGCGTCACCTCGTCGAACGGATAGCCGTGCACCGCGAGGTTGTAGAGCGTGCCCTTGTCTTGTGCCATGTGGTAGGGCAGGGCATTCGTATCGGGCTGCACGCGCCAGAACTCCCCGCTGCTGATGTCGCGCAGGGCGAAGGCGGTGCGCGGGTCGATGCTCTTCCCGTCGCGCCCGAGGCCATAGACCTCTTTGAAGGTGCCCAGGGCTTTCGCGGTCTGCTCACCGTAGAAGCCGTCGGATCTCAGGCGGTTCTTCCACGCGGGCATCCACTTCACCAGCGTCTGCTGCAGGTCGGTGACATCTTCACCTTGGGAGCCCTGGTGAAGGTTCTCATAGACGGTGCGCCCCGGCATCTGCGCGGGAGCGTCAGGCGTCTTGGTTGTCGATTCAGGCGCTTGCTCGGGTCGAGTGGGGCTCGCAGGCTCCGCCGCCTTCGGTTCGGTGGCGGATGGTTCTGGCGCGTTGATGGCAGAGGTGGACAACGGAACC
>RGZZ01000803.1 GCA_010028905.1 Pseudomonadota bacterium
CCTCGCCGTGCTGCGCAAGCGCACCTCCACCGACACCGCCTTCCTCGATGAGCTCTATCCGCAGGTCGATGCCGAGGTGAAGCGCCAGCTCGACGAGATGCGCGCCCTCGAAGATGCCCGCGACCCGAGCTTCGCTGACGCTGACTACCAGCTGGCGGCTTACGCCGCGGCGCTGAAGGTGCTGACAGCCTACTCGTCCATCGAGGACTTCGACGTGGTGCGCGAGCTGTCACGCGAACGCAAGAACGGCGAGACATCGCCCATCGCCGCGCTCATCGAGCAGGCCGTCACCACCGCCTGCAACCACCTCATACCGGAAGGCGTGGAGCCATCGACCTGGCGGCAGCTCTCACCGGCCGAGCGCTACTACCTCAAGGGGCTCGACCTCGAGAGCCGGGGCGAGGCGCACATCGCCGCCTACCAGGAGCTCGCCCGCGGCTTTGGCTTCACCGAGTACAAGCCCATCGTGTCGCTCAAGGCGAACGACGCTCACCTGCTCACCGCCTCCGAGCTCGCCCGCAAGGAGATGGGAGCGGGCGCATTCGGCACCAGTCTCGTCCGTCACGGCCTCTTCGCCGTCTTCTCGGCATTGAAGGCCGAAGATGCCCGCGAGGGGCGCAACTGGCTGAAGAACGAGGTGCCCGACTACTGGAGCCGTCGCACGCTGCTCATCGACATCCTCCGCTACCTGGGCCGCCTCGAGGGCGTGCTCGACCACTGGACGGCCGACGCCGCCATGGCCGTGCTCATCGCCGGCGCGCTGGAGAACGACCATGTGTAGGGGGCGCGCCCCCTTTGCCGCCTGCCGGGGAGATGGGCGACCGTGACGCTGTCGGCCAGCGGAGCCTCGATCGTGCGCTACTCGTCGCGCCGCGGCGCGCTCCACGAGAGCTTTCTCGCGCAGGTCTTGCCGGACGCCGAGCGCTACGATCGCATCGCGGGCTACTTCAGCTCTTCGCTGCTCGAAGTGGCGGGCGAGATGGTCGAATCGGTCAAGGGCAAGGTCCGCGTGATCTGCAACTCCGACCTCCAACCCCGCGACGTCGAGACGGCCCGCGCCGCCAACGCCGCCATGCGTCAGGAGTGGTGCGCCTCGAAGCCCGAGCAGCACACCGCCACCCCACAGGGGCGAAGCCGCTTTCAGCGCTTGTACGATCTGCTCCACGCCGGCAAGCTCGACGTGCGGGTGCTGCCGAACGAGGTGTTCGGTCTCATCCACGGCAAGGCGGGCGTCATCTGGCCGGCCCAGGGCGATCCGGTGGCGTTCATCGGCAGCGCCAACGAGACCGGTCAGGGGTGGGCGCAGAACTACGAGCTCGTGTGGTCGCATCGAGACGCCGAGTCGGTCGCCTGGGTGTGCGACGAGTTCGAGGCGCTGTGGAACCATCCGCAGGCCGTGCCCCTGGCCGAGTTCATCTGTGAAGACGCC
>RGZZ01000804.1 GCA_010028905.1 Pseudomonadota bacterium
TCACGGTTCCACCACCACGAAGAG
This sequence comes from Pseudomonadota bacterium, assembly GCA_010028905.1. NCBI lineage: Bacteria > Pseudomonadati > Pseudomonadota > Pseudomonadota bacterium. Next base: position 25 of record RGZZ01000804.1, read on the forward strand.
GCCCTTGATCACATCCTCTTTCAACCACTTGGAGAAGTTGTAGGGCGAGAGGAACACCTCGTAATTATACCCCCAAACATCATCCACCACTCCGAGAATCAATCCCGATGTGATCTTTCCGTTCTTCACCATGTACTCGTTCGGGAGGAGTAGTGATCCGATGGGATATGGATGTGGTTTCGCCTCGCTCACGGGAACACCTCGTAGTAGTTCATCACGAATCCCTCGTACTCACACGCGGTGGTTCCATCCACGAAGAGGATCTGGTAGAGTATCTGTTCCCACTTACCACTCGGTTCCAACCGTTTGATCACGATCCCCACCTTCCTGTTGGGTGAGGATGCGAAGGTGGTGTAGAACTCGTGAACCTTCCCCACAATGAGAGTACCTGGTGCGATCACGAGATCACCTCGAACAAGTACTTCTCGTGTTCAATCCGGGTACGGAATTCAACCACCCTCTCATTGATGAGAAACCCGTGGATGAGAAACTCGCCCTTCTTATCCCACTTACATTTCCTCTCCCCGAGGTACAACCCGAGTTCGTTCACCCCCGTGGGGGTTAGTTCGTACGCGATGAGAACGAGATCACCGTGTTTCATGGATCCTCACCCTCCTCAATCCTCCCATGGGTACCTTCTTCACTCCCGAGGGTGCGAGTACTTTATACTTCCAGTTGGGGAACTCGCCACTCCTCTCGAGGAGTATACACAACTCCACCTTTGTTTCGAAGTAGTGGAACTCCACACACAGATCACCTGGATTCATTTCACCACCTTCACCCAGTGCGCGTACACCCAACCGATCCCGGTAGGTGCGAGGATCTTGAGGATGTTATCACTCGTGATGTTCGTGTTTATCCTCTTGATCTCCAGGATCGTTCCGATCTCTCCCGCCATCAGTGCGATCCCGGTGTATGGGTTCCTCACGCTCTTGGGAAACACCTCCGCGAACTCATCGGAGAAGAGATCGCATCCCATCCCGTTACTGGGAACCACGAGATCACCGATCTTATACTTCACGAGATCACCTCCAACTTGAAGATCATGTTCTTGGGGATCTCAACGATCCCCTCGTTGGGAACGAGGATGTGAAGTAACACGTACTCGAGTGATCCTTCACGGGTTTTCCCCTCGCACCGTGGAACTCGAACTCTCTCACGCCCATGGTGTGAACCCGAACTCTTCCATTTCATCCACCGTGAAGAGGTAGGAGGATCCCATCTCCTTCACCCGCCCATCCGTGAGGAGAACAGTACACCGGTAGAACTCGAGGGAATCCTTCGGTAACTTCTTGGATTTGAGTACGATCCCCCAGGAGTTCTTCTCCCCGAACATGTTGGTGTACACGAACGTACCTGGATCAAGTGGTGGGTACATCCACGATCC
>RGZZ01000805.1 GCA_010028905.1 Pseudomonadota bacterium
GGTCATGCGTCTGTATCATCAGGAGGGGGCCGAAGCAGGGGGGATAGATGTCGCGCAGCTGCAGTCCGGGGCGCAGGTCAGCGCGCCGGGAATCATCTGGCTTCCCCTCGAGGCTCGCGAGGTACGAGGTGCATTGTGCGTGATGCTCGTGGCGCCGCTGACGCCCGCACCGCGTGAAGGGCGGCTCTATGAGTCACTGGCGCAGCTCACCACGGCGCACCTTGAGCGTCACAAGCTGCAGGCAGCGGCGTCGCACGCCGCAGCGGTGATCGAGGCAGATCACCTCAAGACCACATTTGTCACCTCGGTCTCGCATGAGCTGAAGACCCCGCTCACCAACGTCACTGCCACGGTCACGAATCTGCTGGAGACCGATATCGACCCGAGTCGCAGCGACATCCGCGATGAGCTGCGCCGGGCGGCAAGCGATCTGAGGCGCCTCAATGACAGCATCACGGGCCTTCTCGATCTGGCGCGTCTCGAGTCAAACGCATGGAAGCCGCACATGGATTGGTGCAGCGTCGAGGAGATCTTGAGCGCGATGCGTGATCATCTGCCGCGTGAGAAGCGCGGGCGGCTGCATGTCGAGGTTGCGGACGGTGTGCCCCTCATCTTGGCAGACGAGGTGCAGTGCGCGCGCATGTTCGGGCTGATCGTGGAGAATGCCCTGCGCTATGCACCCACGCCCTCGCCTGTGACTGTACGGGCCGAAGTCGAACCCTCATCGACCCCTGGAGACCCGCCCGCCTACGTGCGCATAGAGATTGACGACGAGGGCAACGGCATTGCCGCGGGGGAGCTGGAGCGCATCTTCGAGAAGTTCTATCGCGGTCGAGCGGCGAGCAGCATCTGCGCGGGAACCGGCCTGGGGCTGGCCCTCAGTCGAGATCTCGTCACCGTGCACGGGGGGGAGATCTGGGCGGAGAACCGCAGCCCCAAGGGGGCGCGGTTCGTGGTGCGACTTCCGCGAGAAGCGAGACGGAAGGGGAAGTCTGACGCATGACCGGAAAGCGACCGAACATCCTGGTTGTAGATGACGATCCCGAGATTCGCCGCGCGCTAGCTTCCATTCTCGGCGTGCGCAGCTACGGTCTCATGTTTGCCGAGAACGGAGAAGAGGCGCTCAGCATTGCCAGTGCCAACCCGCCCGATGTCGTGGTGCTCGATCTCTCGCTGCCGGGCATCGACGGCTTCGACGTCTGTCGCGAGATGCGCACGTGGCTGCGCATGCCGATTCTCGTGCTCTCGGTTCGCAGCGATTCGCGCGAGAAGATCCAGGCGCTCGATCTCGGGGCTGATGACTATCTCTGCAAGCCGTTCGTTGCTGGCGAGTTCCTGGCGCGCATCCGGGCGTTGCTGCGTCGCTCGGCGCAGGACAGTGAGGTGGCCTCGGTCGTCAAGGTGCGCAAC
>RGZZ01000806.1 GCA_010028905.1 Pseudomonadota bacterium
CCTCTGGCGCGCTCGTCTCTATCGACACCCGCACCGACCTGGGCGGCCAGCCCGTGCACCCTCTCACCATGCACCGGTGCGCGGGCCAGGGCATGCCTGCGTGGAACGCGGAGGAGGGCCGGGTGGCCGGGTACGGCGACGCCGTCGTGCACTTTGAGATCCAGTACGAGGCCGTGCGCGCGGACATAGACGCCGACGACATCGCGGCCTTTGCGGCCGCCTACAAACGTCTTCTAATAACCTCACCATAAGACATAAGGGACCCCTTCTATCTCATCTCTATCAATGGGTCCGAACAGGTGGGCTAGAGCCGGCGTTATCATGAGATACTGCAAGGGGGACACGGACTGTGTGCTCCTTGTGCAAACGCGCCCGATGTACAACGCTGGCGTGGGCCGGTTCACGGACCCCGTGTGGGGCTTCCCCAAGGGCCAGCAGCAGCAGTGCGACATAGAGGAGGGCGGCGACGCCACCGACGCGCTCCTGCGCTGCGCCGAGAGGGAGCTGTTTGAGGAGACCGCGCTGGTCGTGCGGCTGTCGCGGGACCACCAAAAGATACGGCTGGGCACCACCAAGTTCATCATGTGCTGGGTGGACTCCATGGCGCCGCTGTCCTACGATCTCATCGCGGACAAACGGGAGATCTCCGCGATCAGGTGGGTGGCGATGTCGGATCTCAGGGCCGGCGTCTTCCAGCTCAACCACTCGCTGCGGGACTTCCTCACCAAGCAGGTGTCATGGCACGTGCCCGACAAGGGCGGTGAGCAGCAGCGGCGGAGGAGCTGCGGATGGCGCGGCGCTCCTATCTGTTGAGCTTGTTGGGGCAGCCCGGCACCGGCTCGGGCGCGAGGATGGCGACGAGCGTGTGCGTGTCGTCCTTGCCGATGGTCAGGTGCACGTACTTGTCATAAAGCAGGCCGTCCTGATCGTCGGCGCTGGCGATGTGCTTCGCCTTCAGCGTGCGGGTCCAACGGTCCCACGACATCCCCTGCGGCAGCTCCACGAGGACCGACGGCCCCGCCTCGCTGATGTAGCCGATGCACGCGCCGTCCAGCTGGCCCAGCACCGACGCCCGCTCCGCGGCGACGACGGAGCGCACCCGGGCGTGGTACGCGGTGTCCTTGCACCGCTCCGCGACCGCCTTGACCACATCAGGCGTCAAGAACGGCGCCACGACCTGCGCCCGCAGCGCCGCCGCGATCTCGGGATGCGCGACCACATAGGCCACCCTTTGCGCGGGCAGGCCCAGGAACTTGGAGCAGGAGCGCACCCCGATGACTTGGGGGTACCGAAGGAAGAGGTCCTCCGCGCGCAGGGCGGGCTTCTCGGCATAGTCGAGGTAGCACTGGTCCACGATGATGGGCACGCCGGCGGGGACGCGCTTCACGAACCGCTCGAAGTCCTCAATGT
>RGZZ01000807.1 GCA_010028905.1 Pseudomonadota bacterium
GTCAACGTGCAGATGCACCGTCTCGACGTGTATCGTGATGTTCATTGCGGCGCTCATCGTCGTCTTGCCCTCTCTTTGGGTTCCCAGCTCTTGCCCCAGCACTGTTCGTACATCCCGCACACGCTTGGCTCTTCTAGCCGCGGCCCGTCGAAGTCGTACGTCTTAGGCGTGTAGGCGCACTCGTAATCCGGCTCGCGCTTGATGGCCGGCACGAGCTCGCCCCACTGAAGCGCCTCGACTCGCCGCGTGAACTCCTGCGCCAGCTGCTCAGCGCGCTGCTCGTCGTACTCGATCGGAATCGAGCACCGCGTGCCGCCAAAGTCTTCCTGCCCCAAGTAAAGCAGCTCGTATGACTGCGGGAAGCCCTCGATGCGTCGGCGTGGCTGCTCTCGCGTCAGGCAGAAGCCGGCCCGTCGCCAGAAGTACCACTCCAACAACGCTTGGTCTACCTGGTCAGGCTTGGGCAGCCCGAACTTCTCGTCGCGTCGTCCCTCGAGGTACTCGGCAATCGAGCGCTTCCTGGTGCTCTTGATTTGCACGCCGTGCGAGCTCACCGCGCGGTCTGTCTGCCGTTGGCCAGGCTTGGCATCGGCAATCGCTTCGAGCTCGAACACTATCAGCAGGTCGGGATGTGTCCACGTTCCATCTGCGCTCGTCGGCACTGACACCTGAGCGATGCTCAGCGGCCACTGCCTCAGAATACGGGTCGTCGCGCGCTCCTCAAGGACATGCCCCCCTTCGTTGAACTTCCAGGGGATGCTGCTGTTTATCAGGCCAAGCGCCTGAGCCACGGACTTGCGCGCACACTTCCCAATCGAGCTTACGCGTATCTGGTCGCTCTTAAACGTGCGCTCCGACTGCTCAAGCTCGACGGTGGCGTCAATCGCCTCGACAGCTAGATGCATATCGCCGCCACCGCCAGACAGCCGATGATGCTGAGCGCTGCGCACAGCAGGTCGCCAGTCGACACGTCGATGGCCTCTCCATCGAACCACAGTCTCACGCTCATGCTCCCTCTCTCCTCACCGTAATATGACGCACAACCATGAACGGTCGTCTTTTGCGCTCTACGCCTCCCAGGGTTGTGCAAACCTAACTCGCTTTGGACGTTACAAACAGGCAGTCATCTGTCGTGCACCAGTCGCCGCACACTGAGCAGTAGACGTGTTCCTGCGTCTGCTCGAGCGCCCACAGCGCTGCGCAGAGCTGCGAACAGAATGGCGACCACTGCTCTGTGACGCTCGCGCCTGTGCAACCTGGGTGCAAGCACGATGGAGCCTGCCCGCACTCTGCGCAGCTCACGGCAGCAAGCTCGTGCGCTTGCCAATTTCGTTCACCACGCAGCGCTCGCACAGCTGGCGGTCGTCGTGGTCCTCGTCGCGGTATCGGTACGGCAT
>RGZZ01000808.1 GCA_010028905.1 Pseudomonadota bacterium
GCTGTCGCCCTCGTGCTGAGCGTGGTGGACTTCCTGCGCAATCCGCTCGCATAGGGCGGTGCTGCGGAACGGGGGAGCGAGGCGGAGCCGGCACGAGTGCGGCGCTAGCGAGATGGGTTCCTCCCCCGCTCACACGCTGTTCCGGACGCGGCACGTCAACAGGGCTTGGCGATGGGCCGCGTTCGACGCGACCGTTGCGGTGCGAACGGACGCCCAGGACGCGGCGCTAGCGACCCGCGGGCGGAACGTCCTCCAGGGTGAGGCACTGGCGCAGGTCGCCCCCGCTCGGGCCGCCGAGCACGTAGGCGGATGTGTAGCGCACTGACTGGCCCGCGGGAACGCGGATCGTTCGGCACGTCATCGTCTCCCCCGCCCGCAGACGGCGCGAGGCCCATCGCTTGTCCGGGCCTTCGTACGCGACTGTTGCGCCACTTCTCTCGTTGGCGCGCAGGTGAACCTCGACCTGTCTCTCCGATGTGCCTTGGTTGCGCAGGGTTCCCGTGATGCGGTAGAGCACGCCCCAGTTCCCCAGATTGGGATAGGTTCCCGTTCCATCGGTGGGGGAGAGGGCATCGATCCGTCCCCACCCGGGGGTGTCGAAGGACAGCATGTCACTGGCTATCCCACGTGGATCGGCGGCCGGTCCGATGTTCGATATCCACCCCTCGCCATCGATGCGGCTCTCGGTGTAGGCCTGCGCGTCGAGATCATAGGTGGCGTGGCGCGCAGGGAGGGTTCCGGGGCGGTCGGCGTCGGTGAACGTGTAGTCGACGTTCTCGGCCACCACCTCGGCCTGTGGGGAGTTCCCTTTGTACATGCGGGCCTCGCGGGTACCGTCTGGCTCCACGCGTCGAACGTATCCCATGTAGCGCGGGTCGGGCGTGACGTTGCTCGCGTCGATGAACGCGAGATCGTCGAGCTTCACCTCTCCGCCACGCACGGTGAAGTCGACCACCCCGCTGAAGAATGCGCCCGCAGCCGCGATGTGGGGCACGCAGAGAAGGTCTGCACGGGCGCCGGGAGGCAGCTGCAGCGTGCGTGCGGGGTTCTCGGTGGGGGTCAGCGCGTCGCGAAATGCGTCGGCCCCATCGAGCCCGCGGGCCACCCCGCTCCCCCCGACCACGACCTCAACGGGTCGCGTGCCCGGGTTCGACACGCGGGCGGTGAACCCGATGTCGCCGCCCGTGCGGTTGAGATGCTCGAAGAAGTTGCGGTAGCTTCCTGGGCGCAGAACCTCGCTGTACAGGGAGAGCCCCCCCTGCGAGCGGTCCGCCAGGTCGCGCGTCGTGATCTGCTCCGGGTTGTTCTCGTAGAGCAGCGTGACGTCACCCGCGGGGCGATATCTGACCTCTGGAACGGGGCCGTTGTACGCCATTGCCCGAATCGCGG
>RGZZ01000809.1 GCA_010028905.1 Pseudomonadota bacterium
GCGCATCCTCAGGTGCAGGACCGACCGTGCAGGCGGCAGAAGGGGAACCATCATGCTCAAGAAAGACGGCACCGCCTTCACCCGCGAAAGTGAGCGCGCGCGCTGGGCCTACGTCGAGGCCCTCGAAGACCGGTTGCTTGCTTCGAAATCGGTGTCAGAATCGATGCGTGAGCTTGAGCTGCTCTATGCGCATGCGCTGCGGGTCGATGACGCGGATGCGCTCGAGGCGGCGCGGCAGGCCCGCATCGACCTGCAGCAGCGTCTGCGCCGAGCCGCGGGGCATCTGTCTCGAATCCGTGGATAGGCTGCATGCGTCACTGGTCCGCATGCAGGGTTCGCTTGCACGAGCCGGCATCGACGCAGTGGTCGTGGGTGCCGTTGCGCTGGCGGTCTGGGGCGAGGCTCGCTACACCCTCGACGTTGATTTCAAGATTTCGGCCGAGCGAGACGATCTGCACCGGTTGCTTGCAGGACTCCCTCCTGACTGCACGCCTCTCGGCCCCGCGGACGAGATGATAGAGCGCGCGGGCCTGCTCTTTGTTCGCGACGCAGACGGCGTTCGTCTCGACCTGCTGCTCTGTGAGACTTCGTTTGATGATGAGGTGTTGCGACGGGCGGTTACGGTTGAACTCGGCCAGGGCGTGTCGGCTCGCGTGTGCACGGCCGAAGACCTGCTCATCTACAAGCTGATTGCAACGCGTGAGAAAGATCTCATTGATGCAACCAGCTTGATTCGTCGGCAGGGCGCTACACTCGACCTCGCCTACGTGCGCCGGTGGCTGCGTGAGTTCGAAACCGCCCTCGACGACAGCACGCTCATCCCCACATTGGAGCGCTTGCTGCAGCGGCCAGCACGGTAGTCGATTCGTCCGCGCGCGCAGCGTGCATCCCCTGACAGCGCTCACCACACGGTTGCGATGTGTGGGTAGTCGATGAGGCGCCGATCTTTTGTGACGAGCGAAGCGCCGAGCTCGAGCGCGGTGGCTGCGATGATGCGATCAGCGGGGTCGCCGTGCAGCGGCTCAGGCAGGCGAACCGAGCGACGTGCGATGGCGTTGTCGACAGCGACAAACGCGAACAGCCCTACGCGTTCGGCGTCGTCGAGCCAGTCGTCGAGATCGCGGGTGAGCACGAGGCGCTGGCGCTCTACGAGCATCGCGACCTCCCACACGCTGATCGACGACACGCAGGCCTTTGCGCTCGATACGCCTTTATCGATGGCCGCTCGGGCGCGTTTTGACAGCTTGTCTGGATCGGTGAGGTACCATACCCACGCATGGGTGTCGACGACGATCACTCCTGCGCCTCCCAGGTGGCGTCGATCGGCTCGGTCGGGTCGTCGTAGCGCGTCACCGAACCGCGCAGGCGCCCCAAGATCTCT
>RGZZ01000810.1 GCA_010028905.1 Pseudomonadota bacterium
TCCATGCAATTCTGGACGGCGTTCAAGTCCCAGGATTGTTCGTGCTTGATCGTCAGCGTCCAGTACTGCGCATACCCGCCCACCGTGAAATCGGGGCTGGCGGATCCTTGGTTGGCGTAAAATCCGCTCCAGAAGCGGGAGCCGCTGAGAAACACGTCTACGGGCGTCGGCGTCGGCGTGGCATACACAGGCGGCGCCGTTCCGAAGGGGGCCGCGGCGACCTGACCCGAAGCACCCTCTGGCGGCGCGGCCAGCGCGGCGGACACGGTGAGCAGCAGGGCGCTCAGTGCGAGCGCGAACGACAAACGCCTACCCCTCGACAGGCGAAACATCGATTCTCTCCCCCTCTTCGTACGCTGCGCTTGTGCTCGTCTCACGTCTCGACGAGACACGCGCAACACCAAGACTGTGGAACGCTTTCTACAGCGTACCGCCAAAGAGGCAGGCGCGACAATCGCCCAAAGGGGTTAGCCCGAAGCCCTTCTTCAGTGGGTTGGAGGGAACGCGCCCGAATCGACGAGCTTCTTGAAGTAGGTCCAGCTGGTCTCGTTGGGCGACGTGTACGCGGTGGGCGCCGTGAGAAACGTGGGGTGGTTGGCCTGTACCCACTCGTGCATCTCGGGGGGCAGGTCGCTGATGCCGTTCTCGAGCTTCATCCCGTGCGATTGATACACCAGCCGCCCAGGCGCGTCGCCCATCTCCATCCATGGCAGCCAGGGCCCCTGGCGCGTCCACGAGAAGGTGGCCGGGACCGAGGGTGTGGAGCGATCGTCGAGCGCCGCCGAGGGGGTGGTGAACTGAAAGAGCTCGCCCCCCTGGTAGGTGTCGCTGCCCGAGTACTGCGGATACTGGGCTTTCGGCAGCGGCGACGGGTACTTCAAGAACACGTCGAGGTTGAAGAACGTGTTGTCGCCCACGCGGTCGGCGGGCACCAGCGGGGCGTCACCCGGTTCGACATACAGCGCCGAGTTCACCGGGTCGTTGAGCACCGGCAGCACGTGCACTGTCTTGTTCGTCCAGGGGTTGACCCACACATCAAGCATGCGGTGGCTCACCGGATCGCGATACACGGCGGTCTCCCGGCTCAGCAGCAACCAGCCGCCCTCGCCGTCCGGCACCGTGCGCGCCACGTTGTACCCCTCGAAGTCGAAGAGACGGCGCGACCGCTGCCCCTCGACATCGCTGTACACGCCTCCACGCCAGTAGTACACCGTGTCTTCGCCGGTCTTCGAGCCGCGCACCCGCACGAAGGCGTCGAGGTTGTCGCGGGCGTCGCCCACCACATCCGGAGGGGCTTCCTGGCTCGGCGGCAATGCCAGAGGCGTCTGCGCGGGGGGCAGCAGCGGCGGGGTGGACACGGGGGAAGCGATCACACGCATA
>RGZZ01000811.1 GCA_010028905.1 Pseudomonadota bacterium
GGAAAGCGAAGTCGGCGCCCGACATGGTCTTGTAGAGCGCGGGGAACTCGCTGAACGGAGGTTGGAACGAGTCGCCCATCTCGACGCCGAAGCCGAAGCGGCCGCTCACGTGATGGAACGACACCGACGCACCCGTGGTGGGATAGAGATCATAGGTCTGGATGTACTGGTAGGGGTCCTTGCCCTGGGCGGTGAGCATGCGCTGGGCGACCTCGTCGTAGTCGGCCACGTTCTCCGGGTCGTCGGCCTTGTCGTCCCACGGGCGCATCAGCAGGTTGCCGTAGCTGTGGTGGTCGATGACGCCGTGGAGGTTGGGGCGGCTGTTCTCGAACGCGATGAGCGCCTGCACCTCTTTCTCGGTAGCCGGGCCCTGGCCGCGGTAGGCGTCAGAGCCGACGGAGTCGCTGGCGCCGAAGTCGTCCCAGGTGCGCTTCGGCGAGTCGCCGTCGTGGCGGTACATCGACAGGTGCTCCGGCTTGCCGTCCCAGTAGTTGCGGTTGAGGTCTACGCCGTAGCCGATGGGGTTACCGTTCGGATTCTTCGGGTCGTGGATGGGCATGCGGTTCTTGCGCCACATGTTGTCGTCGGTCTGCGTGTAGGCGAACCCGTCCGGGTTCACCACGGGGATGAACCAGGTCTCGGCGCCGTCGACGCGCCGCTTCATATCCGGGTTGTCGCCGTAGTTCTCGATCATGTCCTCGGCCAGGCCGAGGGTCACCTCAGGGGTCATCCACTCCCGGGCGTGATGGGCGCCGGTGAACACCACACCCGGCTTGTTCGAGGTGTCGCCCTGGGCGTCGCTCGAGACTTTGAGCGCCCAGATGTCGCGCCCCTCGTGGGTCTGGCCGAGAGAGACCAGCTGGCACCGATCGGGGTGGTCGGCGGCGAGCTCGTGCATGCGGGCCTCGAGCTGGGCGAGGCTGCGATAGTCTTCGCCATTGAAGTTCGCCGTGGCAACGCGCTGCCCCGTGAGGTGGGCCTTGAACTCCTCGGTGATGCGGGGGATGTTGCCCTGTGCCGGTCCGGCGTGGAGCACGTCGGTGGCTTGCATGTAGTCGACGATCTCGGCGTCGCTGCAGACCCCGTCGCCGTTGACATCGATCTTCGCGGCCTCGGCGGCGCGCTTGGGCGCCACGGCCAGCGGTTCCCCCTTGGGGGTGGTCACGGTGAAGCTCTTCGGTGCGTTGACGGTGGACATGGCAGGCTCCTTGCTGATTACGCCTACAGCCTACCACGCGCGCTTCTGCAGAGGGTGTCCGTGATGTTACCAACTGTCTCGTTCGCACGATGCCCATCGGTATCAAGCAGCAGCCTCACGTGCGCCCCAGGCGCGCGGCCTGGGATCGCGTCATCACGCCGCGCCCGATGTCGGCGAGGGTG
>RGZZ01000812.1 GCA_010028905.1 Pseudomonadota bacterium
TCAGGAAACTGGAACGGTGGAATATGCACATCGAGTAATAAATCATCCAACACACATCAAAACACTGAGCGCACAGACGAAAGTGTGGCTGACGCCGAGGGCATCGGACGGCGAGGGCGGGGTAATGGAGATGCGCGAGGGGGAGAAAGGAAGGTACAAACTGCGAGACCATGCAGTGAATGTGATGAAACAATTGCCGACGCCTGCGGTTGCAGACACCGAGGGTTCGAGGAAAACGAGGAGTGGCAAACGTTCGAACGAGCCACTTCTGAACGGCATGGCAGCGCAGTGGCCCACACCCCTTTCTCAGGACGGCAAGAACGGCACGGTGAGCGCCGAGACGCTGGGCCGGAACAGCCGGCCGTTGCGGGAAGTGTTTCCCCCCGGGCCAGCAGAGCGGGAAGCCTGGAGACACATTCCAGAAGACCTCCAACCCGCAACTCAACCCGCGCTTCGTGGAGTGGTTGATGGGGCTGCCAGAGGGGTGGGTCGAGTTAAAACCTCTCGGGTCGACGAGCTACGCATCCTGGGCAACGGCGTTGTGCCAGCAGTTGCGGCGGTTGCTTGGGTGATGCTGATGAAACAAATGAAAGCGGAGGTGGAGACCCCATGATGATTGCAGTGCTCGAGCGCTTGGTGTGCGCTCGCTGTGAGGAGATGCTCGAAGACGCGGTGACGTGCGTCAACGGCAAGCGCGTGTGCCTAGCCTGCACGTGCGACGGCTGCCGCGAGATGCCGTACCGATACCGCGACGAGGACAACGATGACCGCCAGCTGTGCGAGAAGTGCGTCATCTCCGAGCTCACGACGCGCCATGCGGAGGTGCGCTCGTGAGCGTGACCGACAAGACCAACAGAGCCAGAAGCCAGCTGTGCGCCATCGACGCCAATGATGGCCTGCCCACGTGCGTCGTGTGCGGGCAGTGGCTGAACGACGAAGACGACCTCAAGATCTTCTGCGCCCCGCGTGAGACTGGCTACGGGTACCTGGCGGTCGTTCACGCCGCCTGTGCGGAAGAGGTGAAGCGGACGCGACAGGCGCCCCCGTCGTCGCTGCGCCTCACGCCCGATGCGGAGGGCATCACGCAGCGCTGGGTTCTCCCCGATGGCGTGCCCGACAACGCCCCCATCTTCTGGAACGGACTGCTCCAGCTCGACGGCTCTTGCTTCGTTCGGTTCGGCCGCAGCATCGTCTTTCTGGGGAGAGCCCCCTCCCAAGGGTGCCTCGTCACGACACTCTCAGGAGGGGTGGCGCAGTAGGGTGTGCGAGCTACGTATTTCCAGTGCGCAGGTGAGTGGCCGCAGCCTCGATGGCGTCTGCCGCGTCTCGAAGCTTATCGCGCCCCTGCCCGTTGGCCGCGTACTCGCGGATGCACGCCG
>RGZZ01000813.1 GCA_010028905.1 Pseudomonadota bacterium
CCAGAGCCCGACGGCCGCCCTGGGCGATTCCCGAAGCCGCCCCGTCAGCGAACGGCTGGTGAACCCGGCCACGCACGCACCGCGAGCCTCCTCACCATGCGTATTGCTCTCGATGCTTCGCGCAATGGCAAGCACGACGAGGTCATTTCAAAGTACCGCGAGGAGCTGCAGCAGCGCCAGATCAGCGCCCCCGAGCAGCGGCTGAGCCAGATCGACGCCATCCTGCGCGACGCCGAGTCGATGCGCCCCCGCCTGTATCTCGCAAAGCGAGACGCGCTGGCGCGCGAGCTGCTGCGCCTCTGCACGCCATGACCTCCCACGCACTGCGGGAGGAGCGATGAAACAAGTCGAATGCTCAGGTGTCGCAATCTGTATGCAAGGCGCTGTGAAGGTGACGCTGACGGGCGCGCCCTGACACGAGGCGAACCGTGATGCGCGCGGAGAGCCGGGGCCACGGCGTGAGAGGGTGGGAGGGAGCGGGGACGTGCTGACCACGGGAACCCTGTTGAAAGAGCGATACGCAATCGACTCGGTGCTGGGAGAGGGCGGCATGAGCGCTGTCTATCTCGCCTTCGACCGCAGCCTGGGCGGCAAGAAGGTGGCCGTCAAGCAGATGCAGGTGCAGATCGCCCGTGCCGATGATCGCGCGAAGGCCATCGCGCAGTTCCGCAACGAAGCCCACCTGCTCGCGTCCCTCGAACATCCCCGGCTGGTTCCCGTCACCGACTTCTTCGAAGACGGCGAGAGCGCGTACCTGGTCATGGGCCTGGTCGACGGTCGAACCCTGCTCGACGCGTCGATGGAGCCGGGCGTGACCCTGGCAGATGTGGTCGGCTGGATCGACCAGATCGCCGATGTCCTCGAATACCTGCACGGCCGGCAGCCCCCCGTCCTGTTCCGCGACCTCAAGCCGAGCAACGTCATGCTCGATTGCAGCGGCCAGATCCGCCTCATCGACTTCGGCATCGCCCGCACGTTCGAGACCGGACAGACGACCGGCACCTTCCTCAAGGGCGCCGGAACGGCGGAGTTCGCACCCGTGGAGCAGTTCAGCGGCAAGGGCGGCACCGACGTGCGCTCCGACATCTATTCCCTCGGCGCGACCATGTACGACCTCATGACCAGTGAGCTGCCCCCGGTGTCGGTCGACGTGATGGCCGGAGAGGTTCCTCCACCCAACCCACGACATGTCAATCCCGCCATCCCGCCGCCGCTCGAAGCGATCATGCTCAAGGCCATGGCGCTCCGAAAGGACGAGCGCTACCCGGCGGTGCGCGAGCTGCGCCAGGCGCTCTCGCAGGTTCCGCGCGCGCTGCTCAATGGCTCGAACCAGCCGCAAGGCGCACCACCGGCTCCCCAGTGCACGCCACAGCAAGGAC
>RGZZ01000814.1 GCA_010028905.1 Pseudomonadota bacterium
GTTCTACGCCATCCTCGCGCGCAAGCACGCCGACGGCGACGCAGACGGTGCCATCCAATACGAGGTGCACACGCTCCGAGGACGGCGTGTGCACCTCGTATTGGATGGCACCGTCTGCGTCGCCGTCGGCGTGCTTGCGCGCGAGGATGGCGTAGAACTGGAAGTTGTGGCGGTGGGGGCGGTCTATTTCTAGAATGGCGTCGGCATGGGTGCGGCAGCGCGCGAGCTTGTACGAGGGCGTCACCACGCGCCGGGGGTGCTCGGCGCTCCGGAAGCGGGTGGTCTTGCACGAGTAGCCGACGCCGTCGTAGAGGACGTCCACACCCGAGCGGTTCGATTTGGGGTCCCATTCTAGGCGCTTGGCGGGATCGTATGCGGAGCACGCCTCTGCCAGGACGCGCTCCCAGGCGTGCTCCGCATACGATCCCGCCAAGTTCGCAGCGTTCAGCCCCCCACGCCTCGGCGCCGCCCCCTGGTGCGCACGATCCTTCCCTTTCCCATCCCGGACTTGCTCGAACTCGAACGGTTCGGCAGCGTGGGCCTGGGGGAGTTGCAGTACGACGGCGCCACGGTCACGAGCATCACCCTTATGAAAGACACCCCCAACAGCTTCATCCTCCAGGTGGGTTGCTTCGTCGACGACGAGAATGGCGGAGGGATCACCCATGGCGTGCGCAGCTGCGTGGTCTTCACGGACCACATCATAGAGATCGGCCGCGACTACATCGTGCTGGACGTCATGCCGACCCCTGGGCCCGCGCCCGCGCAGTAAATATATTATTGTATTGTTGTAAAGGAAGGCCGATGTGGTTTGCGGTGATAAGCACCATCATCCTCGGCTCCGTGATCGTGGCCTACGTAGAATACATGCGCCAGGAGCTCATCCGCCAGTCCAACGATGTGGTCGAGCAGCGCGTGAGCCAATACGACTCTCACAACCGGAGCCAGCTCAAGAAGATGGCCGACGAGGTCAACCAGAACGACACCAGCCTGCAGGCAAGCAACTCCCAGCTGGCGGCGCTGGTGGCGCAGTCAGAGAAGCGGCTGGCCGCGTCCATCAGCGACCAGCGGACCAAGCTGGTGACGATGCCCCAGATGCTCGACGCCATCAACGAGTCCCAGGGCATCATCAACTCGCAGTGGAAGCCCGCCACGTCCAACAACACCGCCATGATCGTGGCGCTCTCGAACGCGTTCGTGCCAGTGGCGGCGACCACGAGCGCCAACACCGCCGCCATCCGCAGCAACAACGACTCTCTCATCTCTCTCATCACGCAGCTCCAGCAAAACCTGCCCCAGCGGTCGGCGTTCCAAGGGCCCACCTCGTCCGACAACCTCGGCATCGGGCCCGCGGCGAGCGCCGAGACGGTGGCGGCCAT
>RGZZ01000815.1 GCA_010028905.1 Pseudomonadota bacterium
GGCTCCTGGCGACCGATGGAGATGGGGGCGACGTCTGACATGTTCTCGATGCTCCTGTTCGCGACGTTCTCTGTGTGCACAGCATAACGCCGGACGGTGACACCGGAATGTGGTGCGGATTACAGGCGCGTGGAGAGTGGAGGACAGGCGTGATGGCCATCACGTTCCGACGGGCGTGAGCCTGTCGTCGGCGGCGCGTGAGAGGCTATCGAGGAGAGGGTGTCGTGCTGAGCCTCGCGCAGGCCTTGTACGTGAGTCGGCTCGACTGCGTGCCGTACTCGTACCAGCCCTCGCTGACAACGAGATCGAAGGCCGAGACCTTGCCCGAGGTGGGGTTGACGCGGAGATAGCCCCGCACGTCTGCGCCGGCCGCGTTGATGTGGCCTTCGGGGTCGCCGTAGCGCATGCCCGACGTGGAGAGGTCCGGTCGAGGACCCATGCCGAGCTTGCCACGCAGCGCGACCACCAGCTCGCCGCCATCGGCGGGCGCGGTCGTGGCTTCGAAGGTGGCGAGCTTCAGTCGGTTGAGCGCCTCGGAGTCTGGCTCAGACTGCATGATCTGCTGCGGATGTGGCGTGGAGACGGGGCGCAGCGCCACGAGGAGCTTGCGCGCGATTGCGTCGGAGACGATGTGGCTGCCCGTGACGTGACCATCTGCGGGGAGGAGCGCCTTCACGTCGGCGGCGTCGAGGTCGAGCTGGCGCCTGCAGAGCACGTTGGGCAGCGTGTAGCGCGACACCACGCGAAGGGTGATGGCGGTGGGCGTCGGGGGGAATGGCCGCTCCGGAACGGCGTCACTGCGCTGCAGGTGCAGGCGGGCGATGACATTGTCGAACATCCGGCGGAACGAGACGATGTTGTCGAGCTCGTCTCCGTCGGGCGAGCGCAGGTTCATGACCCGGCCGTCACGCGTGAGGACGTAGGCGAAGTGCGCATGCCCCGCGTTGTTGTGCAGCCCGGGAAGCTCGAGCTCGGGATGCTTGCGCCCATCGTTGAGCTCGAGGTACAGCGGGACGAAGCACGTGCTGATCTGGCGGCTTATCTTCTCGTCACAGAGCATCACGGCTCTGAAGGCTGCTCCGCCGGGTCAACACCTGCCGTCGAGGTCACCGTCCATGGTGAGGAGGAAGATGGGGCGCTGCAGGTCTCTGGCGGCGGCATGCGCCTGATCCCAGTCGAAGTACCAGCCGATGCGCTCGACACGACGCTCGTCCCTGGTGAGGTCGACCGTGTCGGCGAGCGCGCGCACATCGGTTGCGGCGCTCGTGGCCAGCCGCACGCTCGCGCGGGCGGTCTGCGATGACTGCACCCACTTCCACGACAGCAGCGCGAGGTTCACGGTCATCAGTGCGAAGACGAAGCGCATCACGCGCTGGGCG